>RFHZ01000758.1 GCA_003696125.1 Nitrospinota bacterium | reverse complement strand
GTGCTGGCCGGGGAGGGGCAGGAAGGGGGAAAGGGTTGATTTTACTCTAATTTGTTAAAATGCAATTTTTGCATGGGAGGGAAGAAAAATAGAGAATTTGGGGACGTGCCCAACGGTGCGCCATTCACCGCAGAGTTCGCAGGGAAGCAGCGTTTTGGGGAAACTCATCCCAGAAATAGCCTCTGCGCCCCCGGCGTTCTCCGCGGTAAAAGAGCATTACCAGGTTATTTACGCCCGGAGCGGGCCAGGGTGGAGCAGGGGAAGTCGCGGGCATGGGCGGCCAGGTCTTCGGCCGTGGCCAGCTTGGCAGGGGTAAAGAGCTGGACCAGGATCACCGCCGTGACCGGGAGGTAGATGAAGAGATCGACCAGCCCGAGCAGCATCTCCCCGATGGCAAAGGTCACGACGATGTTGAAGAGGAGGATCAGGTAGTAGAGGAGCGGTCCCCACAGGGCCGTGCCGTATCCTCGCGTGGGGTTTTCCCGGGACCAGCGGGGGGAGAGGAGACGCTTATCGATCTGCTGGAACCCCCCGATGATGACGGCACCCACCAGGGCCCAGCCGAGGAAGTTGGAGAGGGGCACGCCAAAATAGATCCCCTCCTCCGGATAACCGTAGATCTGCCCCAGAAACCAGCGGGAACCACGCAGAGCCACCGGATCGACCACGATGTCGATCCAGACAAAGAAGAGGACCGCCAGGCCACCCACCGCTGGGGAATGACGCAGGGAGCGGGTATCGACCAGTTGAAAGTTTCCCCCCTGCCGGGAGAGGGGAGAGTAGATCAAGAGGGCCAGGGCATAGGCGGTATAGGCGAGAAAGCTATAGGAGAGGGAGTCCATGAAGGGGACGTTACTCACCCAGATCTCCTGGCCGCGTGTGCTCTCGATATAGTAGTAGAATCCGTACGGAAAGCCGATACGGGTGGAGGCGAGTTCAGAGAGGAGGGCGACCAGGTAGGCCCAGCTAAAGAGGAGGGCGGTACGGAGGCCTCCCAGTTGATGGACGCTGGCCCAGAGGGCCAGGGCCAGAAAGAAGAAGACGTACCAGCGTAACTGGATGGTGGAGAGGAGTAACCAGAGGAACTCGCGCATCGGTCTGGAGGATACCACAGACACGGAGAGGCAAACCCCTTCCCGGCCTGGTAGCGGGCAGGGACGCAGCGCGCTGCGTCCCTGCCAGAGGTCCGGTAGCCTTGGGGGCTCTACCCTCCGTGTCCCCGTGGTACGCTTTTCCTATCCCTTCTTTATTTTGATCGTCGGAGCGATCTGGTCGATCAGTTTGTTGATGCGGGCTTCTGCCTTCTTGGCCGCCTCCTGCGGGGATTTCCCTTTATCCACCACGTCGAAGACCATGTCGGGCAGGATCCCGGAATTGGCCACCTCCATCAACCAGGGGATGTGTGAATCCGACTCCCGGTTCATGAGCAGGGGCATGACCAGCTTCTTCTCCAGGTAGGTGCGCTGCACGTTGAGCCAGTGTCGCCACTTCTTCCGGTCTGGATGGTTGAGGTACTGCTCCGAGTTGAAGAGGGAGATCTTGATGGGCAGGATGTGAATCGGGACCGAATCGCACCACTTGATATAGTTCTCGTTCTTGTAGAAGAACTTCAAGAACTCGATCGCTTCCTCGATATGTTTTCCCTGCTTGTACACCACCCAATGTTCCCCGTCGTTCTGGGTGAACATGTGCGTCTCCGGCGGTCCACCGGCCAGCGGTCCCACCGGCTTGTAGTCCATGACCCAGAAGTGCTCCGGGTCGGCGATATCCGGGGAGTACTTCTCGATGTACCCGACCGTACGACCCCAGGTGGTGGTGCAGGCCACCTTGCCGCTGGCAATGGCGGCCAGGTTATCGACGTACTTGTGGCTCAGCCAGCCCGGTGCCATATATCTGGTGAGATTCTTGAAGTGTTCCAGGGCCCCGTACACATGCTCATTCTGCAGGTTGGGACGTCCATCCTCCTTCCAGATCCCTCCCCCGTTCTGCCCGGTGAACATGTAGACATCCTCGTTCACAAAGAAGCCGGGCGTACCGGTGAGGGCAAAGCCGTAGTGACCAGGGGGTTCGTTCAACGCCTCCAGCCAGTCGTACATCTCCGCCCAGGTCCTCGGTTCTTTGAGCCCCTTCTTCTCCGCCCAGTCGCGGCGGTAGAGGTAGATATCCGCACCCCAGCCGTGCGTGATCCCGTACCAGTGACCGTCCTGCAATGCCCCTATATCCCGGATATGGGGGAAGATGTCATCCTTGCCGATGTCGTTGACCACGTCATCCAGCGGTTCCAGGAGTCCCTTGGCGTACAGGGAAGGGGTCACGTACTGGATGGCATGGCTGATGTCAGGGGGCGCACCGGCGGCCAGGGCAGCCAGGATGCGGTTTTCATGCTCTCCCCATCCCATCCC
>RFHZ01000757.1 GCA_003696125.1 Nitrospinota bacterium | reverse complement strand
CTACAAGTAGTGGCAGTTCTTGTCAATACCCTGGTTCACGACTCTACCACTCTTGGGGGAGCATGGAGTCAGAAGGGGGCTTGAAGCCGGATCGCTGCCTGTTTCGCTGCTCGACCACCTTACCGCCCAGGAAGCCCTGTGCCCCTCTCTTGCTCGGCGGTACGCGAGCAGACACCCTGACATCATTTTTTCCTCAGGCGACCCGGTTGACGAGATCGGCAAAATGATTCCGGGCGTCTGACGTGGAGAGACTGTTCCACCAACCATGAATAATCACCGGACTCTCCCCCGCTAAACCCACTGCCCGCCTTGTCGTCGCTGATACCCTGTCTGCTCCCACCCTCGTAACCACTGCACTACCGCTCCTACCCCCATCCGGTACCAGAGCCAGCGTGAAGGCAAAAACAGCGCGTCTTTCCACTGCGCAGGAAGAGCTTGCTGGGCTATTGCCTGGATCTCTTGCACCAGCCCTTCCTGGCCTGCTCCCGTTATCATCGTCCCAATCCATGCACCAAACCACTGCGCCGCAGCCTTCCCCAAGCCCAATTGCCCCCCCGCCCCTATGCCCATGTCCCGGATCACATGATAGACCGCTGCCTGCACCAGCCCTCCCCGGTCGTCTCCCTCGTCGTCCTCTTCCGGGGACCGGGCAGAGAGGGCAATGGCATGCGAGATGACTTCTTCTATCCCGGCCAACTGCTGGTCTAACCACGTGGGATCGGTCTTGCACCGTGCAGGCGCAGGAGAAAAGGTGATCTGCGAAAGCGGGTAGGGCCCAACATCTCCTACCTCGTAACACAAGCTTCGTAACTGCTCCCAGATGTAGCAGTAGGCAACATGCTCAAAAAAGAGCAACACCCGCTCCGGCCACGGTTTTTCTTCCGGTGTCCACTGGGCAACGCACTGCTGAAACGCGGCCTCCGTGACCTGCGCTCGCGGCCTGGCAAAGGGGAAAGGCAGGATTCCCCGATCGGTCTCGGCCCAGGGCAGCCGGCCGCGCAAGACCTCAGCCACCGTAGTCCGCCGCTCTTCGCCCTGCAAGGCACACCAGAGAAATCCCCTCTGTTCCTTTACCTCCAGGATGTCGACCAGGATCGGGATCGGAATGAGCCGGTGGCGTCCCTGATACGGTATCACCTCCACCTGATAGGTCTCATACCAGTCCTGCGCCATCTCCAAGGTCCATCCCTGGCTTTTCGGGAACTCCAGGCTCCGGACCTGCCACGTCCCCGATCCTCCTGCAACTCCGATACTCACCTCAGGTCCCTGTGCAATGCTGCTCCGATACGCTTCTGGTTGTTCCACACGATATGCCAGGACATACTTCCCTTCTCGCTCTTGCCACTGCTCCTGCTCTCTAGAGCTCTCTCTCCTTTTCCCTGGGATTTCTCTCAAGTTCCTGGTCCTCCCCTTGCTGCTACCATTGCTGACGCGCGCTCTCCATCAGCTCCCAAATGATGGAGGCCATCAAGGCTTCTTGCAGTGCCAGGCGACAAACCCCTGATGCGCTGTCCAGAACCGCATTCCTGCCCCAGGGCTGGCCGGTGACAGGGGTTTTCTGTATGAGGAGCCGTTTTCTCTTTTCCCATGACTTTCCAGACAAGTCCCCATCTTACCGATCCTCCTGCTGTGCCAGCCACTGTCGGCCTGGCACAGCGATCTCCCAAATGCCGTAGGGAGAGTCGCTGCGCATCAGGCCTTCTCGCACAAGCGTGTTACGGCACCATTGGGCTGTGTTCCGCCAGCGAATAGCCCGGGGATCAGAAGGAAGCGCTTGGTAATCATACTTGTTCAGTGTGCCCTGCATCTTGTGTTCAACGCGCTCCAGCACCTCATCGATGGATGCGCGTCCTCCCAGTTCCACCAGGGCTTCCAGGATGGGGCGCCGGAAGGCGTCTTCTGCCGTACGCAGGCCTCGTGGCAGCACACGACCGGTCCTCCGCCGGTGGGGAGACTTTCGACCGGTGCGACTCGCCGGGAAGAGTCCAGCCCATTCCTTTTGCAGCGCCTTGACCTTCTCCCGAAATTCTGCGAGCCGTGTCGCCTCTTCAATGGCCGCGCGGGCTTTGGTGTAATCACCGGCTCGAAAGGCTGCTGCCCCGGCGTCATGCAACCCGTTGGCAACGACTTCAAGCTCTTCTAAGAGGATCTCAAAGGCTTCGTGGACTTCGTTCTTGTCCATGACATCGCTCCCCCCATACCCAGTCCTGCCCCCAGAGAACCCTGACGTCTATGAGAGTAGAGACCTTTACGCTGGGCTCTAGGCTCGAGAATCCTGCCATGTCATCTCTTGCTTCTTCTTGGCCCCTGTGCTCTTCCACAGAGCAAACCTCCCCAGCAGCGCATACCTCTTCTCTCCTGCAATGCCGTCTTCCCCTGTCCGATCCCACGCCATGGTCTCCCCCTGTCTTCTGCTGGAGATAGCGGCACGGCTACACTGCTCCCCAGCGGGCACTGACACGGCGGTTGGCCCGCCGTACCACCCCGAACGTCCCCGTCATGCGCTCAAGATCCCGGTAGCACACGAGCAGACAACCCGGCATCACTTTTTCCTCCCCTTCTGGGGCTTTCTCGAGGGATGGGAAGGTGGAGGCAGCGCCTGGCCCTGCAGGCGCTGCCAGTCCTCCAGCGGGATCACCGCCACCAGGGCTTGACCATGACGGCGTAAGATGACCTGTTCTTTGCCATAGGCGACCCGGTTGACGAGATCGGCAAAATGATTCCGGGCGTCTGATGTGGAGAGCTGGTGGACCTTACGCTGCGACATCGTCATCTCCCAGATGGAAGTTGTCGAATTTGTACGAAAGCATAGCAAAACAGGGCTACCAGTGCAAGTCCCTGTTTGCAGTGCTGTGCAGGTGCTGATCCGGCCAGCCCCCCTGGGATCAGGACCCCCGTGGAGACTCTGATGCGGTCCTCCTGTGCTTTGGCCCTGGGAACGGAAAAAACGGGGCAACCACCCCAGGATCCCTGTCAGCCGTTACCGCAAACAGACCGTATCACCGGATGAAGCCGCCAGGACCTGATGCCCCAGGGCAGCTCTCCCGGTGCCCCAGGCTCGACGATGGCCTGAAAGACTCCCCAAGAGGTCCCTTCCACACGCCCACGGTATGTCCCTTCCCCTTGCCCGTCTGCATCGCCACCCGCCCAGTCACTGCTCGCCAAGATGTGGGCTCCGGTTCCCGCAAATCGTCCTAGAGGAAGAACAACACGTCACCGTTCTCCCTGAAGCGATGGGATACCACACCGTTTCCGGTGTCATACTGCGTCTCCCCTGACAGGACCACATGCGTTCCATGGCCCATCCAGGGAGTGTCCCGGCCGACCGGTCGGCCTCCGTCCACGTCCCAGGGAAACCGGAGTTGGCCTGGAACTATCATTGCCTCTTCCTTGATCTCTTGGCCTGAAGGAGCAGACCACAGGACGCTGTCGATCCAAGCGTCTTATGGCTTCCGAGGCTGTTCACCTGCCTCCACTTGCCGCACCGTGGGAACGATCGGGGCTTTTCGCTCAACAGCCACCGGAATCGGGGGAAGCCACTTCACCACCACCTCCCGGGGACCCTGCCGGGGACCGCGCCAAAAACTATGCCAGTGCGCCCGCCGGATATGCGGACGGGGCCGGGCTCGCGGCTTGGACACCGGACCCTCTCCCTCTGCGGCAGGAGCTGCCGTGACGTCTTCTGCGGAAGCAGGTCCCTGTGCCGCCCGCAGCGCCGCCCCCATCCGCCACCCGGTCTCCCACACCCGGGGCTGGTCCGGCGGGAAAAAACGTAACCCCTTCTTCGTCTTCGTG
>RFHZ01000756.1 GCA_003696125.1 Nitrospinota bacterium | reverse complement strand
GTTGACTTACAAGGCCATGTACAAATATCTCGATGAAGGTGTGCATGCTGAAGTGCTCGATTTCCCAGGCGTGATTACCTGGGGCGCAGATTTGGCAGAAGCGCGCCGGTTGTTGGCGAGTGCCTTGGTGGACATGGCAGAGACCTACTTGCTCCAAGGGGAATCGCTTCCACAGCCTGATCCTGCCTGTACAGACCCTGATGCCGATGTAGAAGAGCCGATCTACCTTTTCCTGCAGGCCGCATTCCGTGTGACCCTGGTTCCTCAAGATGTTGTGTCATGAAGCGACGTGACCTGTTGCGACACTTACGACAGCATGGCTGCCAGCTTGTACGCGAGGGTGGAGAACATTCAATTTGGGAAAATCCGGCGACCAAGCGTCGCACTTCGATACCACGTCATCGGGAAATTCCAGATTACACCGCAGGTCGAATCTGCAGGCAACTTGGTATCCCGCAACCGTCTTGAAGAACCTCAGAGAGAGGTACCTTCTCCTCTTTGACGCAGGCGCTAAGCAAGTCAGACTCTGTCCATCAACAGTAGCGAAGTGAAGTGACTATATGGCTTATCAACCATCCGGTTTTTGGGAAAAGCGGCTGCAGGACCACTTCTCACTCGTGGGTACCGGCCGGGTCTCCTTCAGTCCTTGGTATAACCGCTGGCTGTATCGTGCCAAACGGCGTGGGCTGCAAAAGGTCTGGGACACACTCGGCATCTCCCCGGCTGGAAAGAGGGTGCTCGATATCGGGTGCGGGACAGGCTTCTTTGTGGCTTACTACCAGGAACAGGGGGCAACCGTCACCGGTATCGATATCACCCAGATCAGTGTGGAAACGTTACGACAACGTTTTCCCCAGTTTACCTTCTACCAGCGCGATATCGGCAGTGCGTGGGAGGAGATGCTCCCCCCCTTTGATCTGGTACATGTCTTTGATGTCCTCTACCACCTGACAGGCGCAGCGCAATTCGCCCAGGCCCTGCATAACATCGGCCGTCTTACCAGACCAGGAGGCTACGTCCTGCTCACCGATGCCGCAGGCCAAGCCACCTACACCCCTGCCCCGCATGTCACCTTCCGGAGTCTCGCTACCTATCAAGAACGGTTGGCGGAAAACGGCTTATCCCTTCTTCTGGTGGTTCCCCTCTACCATTTCCTGAACAGGCGGCTCTTTTCCCGTTCCTCCTCTCAATCCACCACCCGTTGGGCTCGCCTGGCCCGGTGGCTTGACGACGCAGGAGCCCCGCTCTGGTACGGGCTCGATGGCCTTTTCCTCTCTGCGAACAGGGCCAATATGCGGCTCCTGGTGGCGCAAAAACAGGAGAACACCTGAATCGAAAACCCCAGAAACCTTTTCCTGTAAGGTACCACACCCGAGAACGACAAACTACCATGGACATCGCCGGGCCGGATGAGCAATACCAGAGCACAGAGGAGGAGTGTCATGCCCTCAACTCCACAGCGGATTCGCTTTTACCATTCCATCGTGTTTAAAAACCTGCTCCTCTTCCTGGGGATCCTGCTGGTGGCGATTATACCTCTTGCCCTGCGCTACTACCAGGATAGCCGGGATTATGAGATCCAGAACTGGGCCTCCAAGTTAGAATTCTTTGCCGAGCGCGGCGCTTCCTGGCTGGATGTGGAAGCCATCACCCGGTTGACCCGGCCCGAACAGATGCGGTCCCCTGCCTACCAGAAACTCCTGGCAACGCTGCAACGGATCACCCGGGAGTTTGCCGTAGACGATGCCGTGGTGATGCGGCGCAATGCGGATGGACGGTACACGTACGTCGCCATTGCCCACGGCTATGACGTCTCCCAGCCCCCTCTGGGTGAACTGAACGCCGGGACCCGCAACCCGTGTAATCCCACTGCGGCAGGAGCTGCCAGCAATCCCTGCTCTCCTACCGCAACGCGGAGAGGGGCGTTTGACATCGGGCAGCCGGTACACATCCATAGCCTGTTCCCGGCCACCTACCAGGCGACAAACGATACCTGGCTGGCCGGCGAGATGATGCACAGCCAGCTCTTTGGCGGGAAGGTGGGTGACCAGGTGTTTGATCAATTCCTGCAGGTCAATACCCCGCTCAAGCATAACGGCAAGGTGGTGGCCATCCTGATGCTCAATAAATTCGCCAATCCCCTGGCCGCAGCCGTGCGGGCCAAAACGCTCAAGGTGGTGACCCTGAGCGTGAGTGCCCTGATCATAGGACTCACCCTCTTCGGGTTCATCTCTGCCCGCATGTTACGTCCCTTACAAGCACTGACCCTGGCGGCAAACGCCGTGGCCCAGGGGAATCTCGATCTCTCCGTACCTGTACCGCACAGCCGGGATGAGGTCGGCCGCCTGGCCGAGACCTTCCAGACCATGCTCACCGGGCTCCGGCAACGCGATTTCATTCGTGATACCTTTGGACGCTACCTCAGCCCGGAGATCGTTGCCGAACTGCTGGAATCCCCTGATGGACTGAAGCTGGGGGGAGAAACACGCGAACTGACCCTCCTCGTCTCCGACCTGCGAGGCTTTACCACCCTGGCCTCTCGTCTCTCCCCGCAAGAGGTGATTACCCTTCTCAACCGCTACCTGGAGCGGATGGTAGATATCATCACGCGGTACCGGGGCACGGTGGATGAGTTCCAGGGAGACGGCATCCTGGCCTTCTTCGGTGCTCCCCTGGCCGCTGACGACGATCCGGAGCGGGCAGTGGCCTGTGCCATCGCCATGCAACGGGCCCTGGTAGAGATCAATGCCGAGCAGCGGCAACGGAACCTCCCGGAACTGGCGATGGGGATCGGGATCAATACCGGCGAGGTGGTGGTAGGGAATATCGGTTCGGAGAAACGGACCAAATACGGAGCCGTGGGCAGTGCCATCAACACCGCCTATCGCATCGAATCGTACACGGTAGGCGGGCAGATCCTGATCAGTCCCAGCGTGTACGAGCGGGTCCGCTCCATCGTGCAGATCCGGGGTACCCTGCAGGTCCGCTTCAAAGGACTCGACCAGCCGATCACCCTGTACGACGTCATCGGCCTGCAGGGGAAATACGCCCTCTCCCTGCCTGAAAAGCCCCCGGAAGCCTGCACCCCTCTTGACCAGCCGATCCCCATCGTCTGCTATCCTGTGGAGGGAAAGGCCGTCTCCGAACAGGCCATTTCCGGGTATATTACCGGCCTGGCAGAATCGGT
>RFHZ01000078.1 GCA_003696125.1 Nitrospinota bacterium | reverse complement strand
CGCTGGGAGAGAAGCGCTTACCAGGAATCCGGGAACCGTTTCTAACCAG
Organism: Nitrospinota bacterium; assembly: GCA_003696125.1. GTDB lineage: Bacteria > Tectomicrobia > Entotheonellia > J063 > J063 > J063. The sequence continues at coordinate 7,062 of RFHZ01000078.1, read as the reverse complement.
GGAATGATACCTCTCCCTTCCCAAGTTCTATTATAAGTTCCTGCAGAACTTAGTCAAGTTGAAAATCACTATTTCCCTCTTTCCTGTTGACAAGAGGGGCGGTTTTTCTTAGACTGTTGGCAGCGGAAGAGATGGTTAGCCTTTTCTCGAGGAGCAGGAGATGCTGGAGAAGATCTTGCAGGCCAAGCGCAGAGCGCTGGTGCAGAGCAAACGGGAAGAGCCGCTCCCCCTCCTCCAGGAGCGGATCGCAGCGGCAGGAACTCCCCGTAACTTTTTCCAGGCTTTGCAGACGCGAGAACGAGAGGAGGTACGCATCATTGCCGAGATCAAACGTGCCTCGCCTTCTCGAGGGGTGATCGCTCCTGGGGCCGACCCGGTCCAGATTGCAAAGAGCTATGCTGAACACGGGGCTGCCGCCATTTCTGTCTTGACCGAAGCGACCTTTTTCCAGGGAGATCGGGCCTTTCTCCCCCTGGTGAAGCAGGCGACTAGCCTCCCCATTCTCCGCAAAGATTTTCTCTTTGACCCCTACCAGATCTACGAGTCGCGTGCTTACGGTGCTGATGCCCTTCTCCTCATCGTTGCCCTCCTGGACGACGGGTTGCTACGGGATTTGCTGGCCCTTACCCACTCCTTACAGATGGAGGCCCTGGTCGAGGTGCATACCACGGCGGAACTGGAAAGGGCCCTGCGGGCCGAGGCACGGATCATCGGGATCAATAACCGCAACCTGCAGACCTTTCATACCGATACCGCTACAACCCTTCACCTGCTCCCCCATATCCCACCCGGGAAGGTAGTGGTGAGTGAGAGCGGGATTCACACCCGGGCAGACATCGAATATCTGTGCGCGCAAGGGGTACGGGTCTTCCTGGTTGGCGAAGCCTTGATGCGGGGTGCAGAGCCCGGGCAGGTACTACAGGAGCTCTTGGGTGGTTAAGGTAAAGATCTGTGGCATTACCAACTGGGAGGATGCCATCGGTGCGGTAGAGGCAGGGGCGGATGCCCTCGGCTTTGTGTTCTACCCTCCCAGTCCTCGTTACATCTCTCCGGAACAGGCGCGAGAGATTATCGCCGGCCTTCCCCCCTTTGTCACCACGGTGGGACTCTTTGTGAATCTCCCGGTAGCCGAGGTGGAGGAGATCAGCGCTTATTGTGCCCTCGATATCGTCCAACTGCACGGGCAGGAAGATCCGGCTTACTGTCGGGCAATACGGCGACGTGTCATCAAGGCGTTTCGTCTCCAGGCAGGAGCACCCCTGCCCCCCCTGTCCCAGTACCCGGTGAACGCCTTTCTCCTCGATGGGTACAAAGAGGGGGTATACGGAGGATCAGGCACGAGATTCCCATGGGAGATGGCCGTCGCTGCCAAGGCCTACGGCCGGATCATCCTGGCCGGTGGCCTCCATCCGGGAAACGTGCGGGAGGCGGTAAACCAGGTAAAGCCGTATGGCGTCGATGTGAGTAGCGGGGTAGAAGAGAAGCCGGGGTATAAGGATCGGAAAAAGATGGAACAGTTTATTCAACAGGCGAAAGGATTAGAGGACGATGCAGTTACCTGATGCCCAAGGCCATTTTGGAATTTTTGGTGGCCGCTATGTACCGGAGACCCTCGTTTACGCCCTGGACGAACTGGAAGAGGCGTATCGACAGGCGCGAAACGATCCCACTTTTCAGGAGCAGTTCCGTTACTACCTCACCCATTACGTCGGAAGGCCCACCCCCCTCTATTTTGCGGAACGCCTCACCCAGGCACTTGGGGGTCCGAAGATCTACCTCAAACGGGAGGATCTCAATCATACCGGAGCGCACAAGATCAACAACAGCATCGGACAGGCCTTACTCACCTTGCGCATGGGGAAGAAGCGTATCATCGCCGAGACCGGTGCCGGACAGCATGGGGTGGCAACGGCTACGGCGGCGGCCCTCTTTGGACTGCGCTGTGACATCTATATGGGGGAAGAAGATACCGAGCGCCAGGCCCTTAACGTCTTCCGCATGCGCCTTTTGGGGGCCAGGGTGATCCCGGTACGGAGCGGGAGCCGCACGCTCAAGGATGCCATCAACGAAACCCTGCGCGACTGGGTGACCACGGTGCGCGATACCCATTACCTGATCGGTTCGGTGGTCGGTCCCCACCCTTTCCCTATGATCGTGCGCGATTTCCAGTCGGTGATCGGGGAGGAGGTCAAAGCCCAAATCCAGGAGAGGGAGGGACGCTACCCGGATTACTGCATCGCCTGTGTGGGAGGGGGGAGTAATGCCATGGGACTCTTTTACCCCTTCCTGCCGGACAAGGAGGTCAGGCTGATCGGCGTGGAGGCAGGAGGGTATGGACTGGAAAGCGGAAAACATGGCGCCTCTCTTTCCGGAGGGAGTCCCGGGGTACTGCACGGGAGCAAAAGCTATGTCTTGCAGGATGCCCATGGCCAGATCCGCCAGGCCCACTCCATCTCGGCCGGCCTCGACTATCCTGGCGTGGGCCCGGAACACAGCTATTACAAAGAACAGGGCCGGATCACCTATGTGACGGTTACCGATGCCGAAGCTCTGGAGGCCTTTCGCTTACTCTCCCAGACAGAAGGGATTATCCCGGCTTTGGAACCGGCACATGCGCTTGCCTATCTCCAAAAGCTGGCCCCTACCCTTCCACCAGAGACGATTGTGGTCTTATGCCTCTCCGGTCGAGGCGACAAAGATGTGGATCAGGTCGCTAAGATGCAAGACGAGAAGGCAGGAAGCTCCTCCCCTACCCTGCAGGAGGTCCACTGATGGGAAGAATCGAGACCGTTTTCACCCGACTGCGTCGTACAGGAAAAAAAGCGTTGATCCCCTTTCTGATGGCAGGAGACCCGGATCTGGAGCAGACCGCCGCCTTGCTGCTGGAGTTGGAAAAGCGGGGAGCAGACCTGATCGAACTCGGTGTGCCTTTCTCCGATCCGATCGCGGATGGACCGATCATCCAGCGTGCCGCACAACGAGCCCTGGGGCGTGGGACTTCGCTGACCACTGTACTCGACCTGGTATCCCAGCTCCGATCAAAGACCGGCGTTCCGCTGATCTTACTCACCTACTATAATCCGGTCTTCCGCTATGGGGAAGAGCGCTTCGTGCAGGATGCCCTGCAGGCCGGGGTTGATGGGGTGATCATCCCTGATCTTCCCCCCGAGGAAGGCCGTTCACTCCTTCAGCGGACAGCAGAGACCGACCTGGATCTGGTCTGCCTCCTGGCCCCCACCAGTCCGCCGGAACGGATTGCGCTCATTGCCCGGGTGAGCCAGGGGTTCATCTACTATGTCTCTCGCACCGGTATTACCGGCATTCGGGAAAGACTGGCCGAGGACCTGCGTACCATGCTGACCCGGATCCGGGCGGTGACCGATAAGCCGGTTGCCGTCGGTTTTGGTATCTCCAACCCTGCCCAGGCTCAGGTGGTGGCCAGCTTTGCCGATGGAGTGATCGTAGGGAGTGCCCTGATCAAGGTCATCGAGGAACATCTCGGTGACTTTCCTGCCACCCTGCAAAAACTGGGGACGAGTGTGGCGGCCCTGCGCCAGGCCATTGATACCGTGGGATAAGGTGTAGTGCTCCCCCGAAAAAGCTCCAGAACAGGGAGAGGCAAACGAGAGGGACACCAAAAGGTCCCCTTTTTCCTGGCTCTGGTCATGACCCTCTTCCTCCTCTTCCTCTTCCACCTCAACCCGGAGCTCATCCAGAACCTCGAGCTGAAGATGCTCGACCAGCGTTTCAAATGGCGAGGACCTCGTTCCCCAGGATCGCATGTCGTGATCGTGGCCATCGATGAGCAGAGCATCGAGCGCTTTGGTCGCTGGCCCTGGCCCCGGTCTCTCCTCGCGGCCTTGATCGATCGCCTGGCCCAGGCTGGACCCAGGGTCATTGCCCTGGATATCCTCTTTGCCGAACCGGATACGAACTCCGAGCTGCAACGGGTCAGGGAGTTCAGAAGGCGGTTTGAGCAACTCCACCTGCAAGAGAGAGGAAGAGCAACCCAGCAGTTCTATCGCTATCTGATCCAGGTGGAACAAGAGGCGGATAACGACGCCCGGCTGGCCGAAGCGATAGGCAGGGCCGGGAACGTCGTCCTGGGCATGGCCTTTTACTTCCGAGAGAAAGAGGTGGCCCATCTGCGGGAAGCCCAGAGACGAGAAGCCCAAAAAGCCCTGGTAGGGACAGAACTCTCCATCGTGCGGGGAAGCAGTCCCCAGGCTCTGGATACGCTGCTCACGGCACGAGGGGCCTTGACCAATATCCCTCTTCTCGCCCAGGCGGCTTATGGGCAGGGCTTCTTCAACCAGGACCCGGATGCCGATGGGACCATTCGCCGCATTCCCCTGGTGATCCGTTTTCACCAGGACCTCTACCCCTCTCTCGATCTCCAGGCCCTGCGCGCCTACCTGGGGGGAGTTCCTATTCAGCTTCGAGCCCAGGAGTTTGGGGTGGAAAGCCTCACCGTGGGCCATCTCCAGATTCCCCTGACCGAAACCGGCCATTTTCTCATCGACTATGCAGGACCAGAGCAGACCTTCCCCACCTATTCCTTTGCCGACGTGTTGACCCAGAAGATCCCCTTGGATACCTTTCGGGATAAGATCGTGCTGGTCGGGCCAACAGCGTTGGGAATCTATGATATTCGTGTCACCCCCTTCAGTCCGGTCTTCCCCGGGGTGGAGATTCATGCCAATGTGCTGGAAAATATCCTCAGCAAGCGTTTCATCGTGCGCAAAAACTGGCATCTCTTGCTCGATGCCCTGTCCATCCTGCTCTTCGGCATAACGATCGGTAGCGTGATCCCTCGCCTCTCTCCCCTGTACGGAGCCGGCTTCACCCTCCTGCTCCTGGGTGGATATACCGTGGGCAATTACGGACTCCTGGTCTATGCAGGAACCTGGTACAACTATGTTTACCCGGCTCTGAGCATCCTGTTAACCTATATCGGTGTGACCGTATATATCTACTTCACCACGGAAAAGGAGAAGCGCTTCATTCGCGGTGCTTTCTCCCAATACCTGGCCCCTACCGTTATTCACCAGTTGCTGGAAGACCCCAGCAGACTGCAGCTCGGCGGAGAACGACGGATCTGCACCGCCTTCTTCTCCGACCTGGCCGGTTTCTCCAGCATCTCCGAGCAGTTGAGTCCCGAGGCGCTGGTGGCACTGCTGAACGATTACCTCTCTGAAATGTCTGAAATCCTGCTGCACTATGAAGGGACTATCGACAAGTATGAAGGGGATGCCATTGTTGCCTTTTTTGGTGCCCCTATCGCTTACGAAGACCATGCCCGCCGCGCCTGTTTCGCCAGTCTAGATATGCAGCAACGGCTTGCCGAGAGGCGACAGGAGTGGCGCAAGGAGGGAAAACCCCTCCTCCACATGCGGATAGGGCTGAATACCGGACCCATGGTCATCGGGAACATGGGCTCGCGTATGCATATGGACTACACCATGATGGGGGATGCGGTCAACCTGGCTGCCCGCCTGGAAGGGGCCAACAAGGAATATGGGACCATGATCATGCTCAGCCAGGCAACATACGAAGCGGCCAGGGACGATATCGAGGTGCGAGAACTGGATACCATCCGGGTACGAGGCAAGGCGGAACCGACGACCGTCTATGAACTCCTGGCCCGCAAAGGGGAGCTCTCCCCAGAACAGTTCCGCCTCCTGGAGTGGTATACCGCTGGTCTGGCCGCGTACAGGCGCCGCCAATGGGATGAGGCCATCCAGGCCTTCCGTGAGGCCCTGAATGTGGTCCCGACAGATGGTCCCTCACAGACCTATCTGCAACGGTGTCAGACCTATAAGATTTCCCCTCCTCCCCCCGACTGGGATGGGGTCTACAACCTGGCCACCAAGTAAGGATAAAGAAAAAACTTGACCCCAAAGGGAAGAGCCGGTATAGTGACTGCAGGAGGGAGAGGTAGGCCCGGTGGTGTTTACGATAACTGGAGAAAGGCGAGAGAGGTCTTTATGGAAGTTCGTGTCCTCGGTTGTTCGGGAGGCAGTGTGCCTGGATTTGAGCTTAGCAGTTTTCTGGTGGATTCGGAGTTGCTCCTGGATGCGGGTTCTGCCTCGGCCATCCTCTCCTTAGAAGAGCAGGAGAAAATCCGCGGGCTTCTCCTCACCCATGCGCACCTGGACCATATATTCGGACTTTCCGTCATCCTGGACAACATGATGGATATGGAAGGATATACCATCACGGTGTATAGCATCCCTGAAGTGCTCCAGATCGTGAAGCATCACGTGTTCAACAATCATATCTGGCCAGATTTTACCCGTATTCCCTCTGCCCATAACCCGATTCTTCGCTTTGAGGCCCTCCAGGCAGGGGTGGAAACCACCATTGAAGAGAAGAAGGTCCTCCCCATCGCTACCAATCATGGGGTCCCTTCGGTCGGCTATTTCGTGGGGACAGCAGAGGGAACCATCCTCTACGTGGGGGATAGCGGTCCTACCGAAGAGATCTGGCAGTGGGCACGCCGGATCGGTAACCTGCGGGGGATCATCATGGAGACCTCTTTCCCCAACCGGTATCAGTGGCTCGCAGATATCAGTAAGCATCTGACTCCCTATACCCTGGGAAAAGAACTGCAAAAACTGGGGGATCTGGATATTCCTGTGCTCATCTACCACCTCAAGCCGAAATACCGGGAGGAGATCATCGCAGAACTCAATGCGCTGAACGACCGAAGAATCGTGGTGTTAGAGCAGGGGAAGACGTACCGCTTTTAAAGAAGAACGATCCCTGGCGCGGAAGGGCGTAGCGCCTGGATGTAAATATGAGTCGCTTCCAACATGGCAGAAAGGGGCGAAGAACGGCTCCTTGTTCCAGAAGACCCGCGAAGAGGGTGTGGTTGCCTTGGGTGGTTGGTCTGTCCTGGTGGGGGAAGAACGGGTGCGAACGATCTGGGGTCTTGGACTATGCTTCTGGATCATCGGTGCAGTTTCTGCTTCCCAACTCTCCGATTTCTATCTTTCCAAAGGGATCCTTGCTCTAGAGGCTCAGCGTTATACCGAAGCCTTGCAGCACTTCCAGACGGCT
>RFHZ01000755.1 GCA_003696125.1 Nitrospinota bacterium | reverse complement strand
GCCTGGTATCGCGCCGGAGAAGAGGGGAAGGCAGCCCGGCTGTTACGACAGCATTTCTGGGACCTTCTCATCTCTGAGGATCCCGCTCTCCCTCCTCTCTTCTGGCAGATAGCCTATCCCTTTCCCTTTGGGGATAGGGGACAGTCCCTCTCCCTTCCTCCTCACCTCGATCCTCGCCTGGTAGCAGCCATCATTTCGGCAGAGAGCCTCTGGGAACCGGATATCCGCTCTCCGGCCGGTGCCATCGGCCTCATGCAGATCATGCCCCGTACCGGGAAGCGGCTGGCCCAAGAACTGGGTATCGATTTTCCCTCTGCCGACGTTCTCTATGATCCCCACATCAACCTCTCTATCGGGGTATACTACCTGCGTCAGCTCCTGACCCGGTTTCATAACCGGATTGTGCCGGCCATTGCCAGTTACAACGCAGGGGAATGGCGGGTGGCGAAGTGGTGGGAACGCTGGCATGGTTTAGAAGAGGATGAGTTTATCACCAATATCCCTTTCTGGGAAACCCGGCGCTACGTGCAGAAGGTCCTGGCGTACTACCAGATATATCAACGGCTCTATCCGCTCTGACCTTTAGAGAGCGTCTTGTGAGGAGGCGGTAATGCTTGCCATCGGATTGATGTCCGGAACCTCCGCTGATGGGATCGATGCGGCTCTGGTCAACATCGAAGAAGGAGCCGCTCCTGCCGTCCAGCTTGTGGCTTTTGCCACCTTCCCCTATCCGGAGGAGGTACGGGAAGAGATTCTGGCCGTCTCAGACCCGCAAACCGGTAGTGTTGACCGGATCTGTCGGCTCAACTTCCTTCTGGGAGAACTCTTTGCCGAGGCGGCTCTCCACATCATGCAAAGAGGAGGGGTGGAGGCCGATGCTGTAGCGGTCATCGGCTCGCATGGGCAGACGATTCATCACCTCCCCGCTTCACGCCAGGCGGGGAATACCGGTTCCACCCTTCAGATCGGAGAAGCGGCAATCATTGCTGAACGAACCGGTATCACCACCGTGGCCGATTTTCGTCCCCGTGACATCGCCGCCGGAGGGGAAGGGGCTCCCCTGGCCCCGTATGGACACTATCTCCTCTTTGGCCGGCAAAACGTGGCCCGTGCCGTGCACAACATCGGGGGCATCAGTAACCTCACCTTCCTTCCCGCCTCCGGGAACCTGGCGGAGATCATCGCCTTTGATACCGGCCCGGGCAACATGCTCATCGATGGCATCGTTACCCGGGCCACCGCAGGACAAAAACGCTACGACCGTGACGGTGTCCTGGCCGCGCAGGGCAGGGTGCATGCGCCCTTACTGCAGTGGCTGCTCCAGCATCCCTACCTGCAACGCACCCCTCCCAAGAGCACCGGTCGAGAGG
>RFHZ01000754.1 GCA_003696125.1 Nitrospinota bacterium | reverse complement strand
GTTCCCAGAGCGGCAAAGCCGAGGGTGGCCAGGAAGAAGACCGGCAGCAGGGGGAGCAGGGCCCCGACAAAATCGAGGTTGAAGAGGATGGCGAAGATGGGGAAGACCAGTCCTTCCATGATCAGGATGAAGAGGAGATTGCCCAGCATCTTGCCCAGGTAGAGCACCCCCCGATCGATCGGACAGAGCAGCAGTCCCTGCAGGCATTCCTCCTCCTGCTCGCTGACAAAGGAGCGGTTAAGCCCCAGCGTTCCGGCGAAGATGATGGCCACCCAGAGGATACCCGGGGAGGCTTCTGCCACCGCTTCTGATCCCGGCTCAAAGGTAAAGTTGAAGATCAGCACCACCAGGAGGGAGAAGAGCACCATGGAGGGGAGGGTTTCCCGGCTCCGGAGTTCGGTCAGCAGATCTTTCCTGACAATGGCCCAGATTTTTTCGAGGTTACGCATCGCTCCGCACCTCATCACTCTGCTGGCTGGCATAGTGAAAATAGAGTTGGGGAAAGGTTTCCAGGTCGATTTCGCTCTTGGGAGCGGAGAAGACGATCCTCCCGGCCACCTGGATGGCCACCCGGTCACACATCTCCAGTCCCCGCGAGAGGTTATGCGTGGTCAGGATGATGCTGCGCTCCTGGTCGTGCAGGCGGAGGAGGAGATCGCGGAGCAGCTCAGAGGCGTGCGGGTCCAGGCCGGTATACGGTTCGTCGAGAAAGAGGAGGGGAGGATCGTGGATCAGGGCCCGGGCGATGGAGAGTCGTTGCTGCATCCCCCGCGAAAAGGTACGCACCGGATCGTGGGCCCGGTGCTTCAATCCCACCATGCCCAGGAGCTGCATGATACGGCTGTCTAAGGCGGAGATCTCGTACATCTCCCCGTAGAAGGCGAGATTTTCGTAAGCGGTCAGTTGCGGATAGAGGAAGGTGCGATGAGAGATCACCCCGATCAGCCGGCGCATCGCCTCCCCATGTTCCCTGGCCGTATACTGGTTGATGGTAAAGCGGCCAGCAGTCGGCTTGACCAGGGAGGAGAGGATCTTGATCAGCGTGGTCTTCCCGGCTCCGTTGGGACCAAAGATGGTGAGGAACTCGCCCCGGCGCAGGGTCAGATCGATCCCCTGCAGGGCTTTGATCTCGCCAAAGGCTTTGGTCAGGCCTTCTACACGCAGGATGATCTCGTCAGGCGGTCTGTTCATGCCCGGATCCTCGGCTTCGTCGCTGCAGGGTAAGCTGCACGATCTGTTCTTTCAGTTGCTGGCGCTTCTGCTGGTATTCCGCAGGAT
>RFHZ01000753.1 GCA_003696125.1 Nitrospinota bacterium | reverse complement strand
GTGTTCCATCTCGGTCAGGACAATGGCATCACCGGGTTGTATGTTGGCCCGTCCCCAGCTATAGGCCACCAGGTTGATCGCTTCGGTGGTATTTCGCACAAAGACGACTTCCTCTATGCTCCGGCTGTTGATGAAATGGGCAACCTTGGCCCGCCCCTCTTCGTATTTCGCCGTCGCCTCTTCACTGATCTGATAGATCCCCCGGTGCACATTGGCGTTATACCGGTGGTAGTAATGGGTCATCGCCTTGATGACGACCTCAGGCTTTTGGGAAGTGGCGGCGTTATCAAGGTAGGCTAGCGGTTTGCCATGCACCTTCCGGTTCAAGATGGGAAAGTCCTTACGCAATACCCGAAAATCCACCTTACTGCCTGCTTCCAACATGCTCATTTTTCGATCTTCCTTTCAATCGTTTCTTCCAGAGAGCGGCGTACATTCTCCAAGGGGATTCTTTGTAACACCGGTTCAAAGAACCCGTAAACCAGCAGCTTTTCGGCTTCTCGCCGCGAGAGCCCCCGGCTCATGAGATAGAAGATCAACTCCTCCTCCAGGCGTCCCACCGTGGCCCCATGCGTACACCGCACGTCGTTTGCCTCGATCTCGAGGGTGGGCAGGGAGTCGGCACGCGCCTTGTCGTTGAGGAGGAGATTGGGATTGGTCTGGTAGGCGTTGATGTGCTGGGCACCTTTATGGACCCGGATCAATCCCTCAAACACCGAACGACTCTTCCCGCTGAGTGCCCCTTTACAGAGGAGATCGCTGGTGGTATAAGGGGCAATATGGTTTTGCACCGTGTTGAAGGCAAAGTGCTGGCCTTCCCCGGTCAGGAAGAACCCCATCAGCTCAATGGTCGCTCCTGGTCCCTGCAGCAGGGTTTCGATATCGATCTTGGAGAGATGTCCTCCCACGGTGCCAAAGATCCAGGTGAAGTTGCTATCCCGTTCCAACAGCGCCTTCTGCGTGGCTAAATGATAGACATTTGTCCCCCAGTTCTGCAGGCTGACATAGGTGAGATTGACCTCTGGACCGACCAGGATTTCGGTCACCCCAGCGTTCAGGGCCTGGCCGGGTAAGGAGGGGGAGGTATATTCCTCTAACAGGGTGATCTGGCTTCCCGGTTCGGTAATGATCAGGGTATGCTGAAAGAGTCCGAGCTGGGAGGTTCCCAGGGAGAAATAGGCCTGCAGGGGCAGGGTGATCTCTGTCTGTTTGGGCACATAGAGGAGCAGGCCACCACTCCAAAAAGCGGCATGGAGGGCGGCAAATTTCCCGCTATCCGGGGTGACACACTCGCTCATAAAATACTTTTGCACCAACTCAGGATAGTCCTGTACCGCACTATCCAGATCGGTAAAGATCACCCCCTGCCGGCGGAGGTCCTCGGCCAGGCTCTTATAGACAACCTCCGAGTCGTGCTGGAGGAGCATCCCTCCCTGCTGTTCTTCCAATCCGAGCAGGGTATGAGAGGCCTGAGCGAGGGCGGTACGATAGTCGGTTTCTGCCTCTGGTCTGGCAAAAGGAGAGAGGGCATCCAACTGCAGGCGGCTGATATCGGTCCGCTCCCACCTGGGGAGAGGCATCCGGGTAAAGAGGTGCCAGGCGTCCAGGCGCTTCTTCCGCATCCATTCCGGCTCGTTCTTCAGCCAGGAAAGCTCCTCAACCGCTTTTTGCGAAAACGTTTCTGTATGGAGTGTAACTTCTTGACTCAACTTTCCCTCCTTGTATGACAAAAAGACAGGCAGACCTCTCCTCCTTCCCGCTCCACAGGATACAGAAAGGAGAAGGTGAGGACAAGGGAGCAGCCCTTTGTCCTCCAGCCTGCCTCGCGTCTCCTTCTATTTTACCCTACCGACCCTTCCATTTCCAGTTGAATTAGTCGGTTCATCTCTACCGCGTACTCCATGGGGAGCTCTTTCACGATCGGCTCGATAAAGCCGGTGACGATCATGGTGGTCGCCTCTTCCTGGCTGAGTCCTCGGCTCATCAGGTAGAAGAGCTGCTCCTCTCCCACCCGGCTCACCGTTGCCTCGTGTCCGATACTCACGTTATCCTCGTCGATCTCGATGTAAGGGTAGGTATCGGAGCGGGATTCCTCATCCATGATCAGGGCATCACACTGGACATTGGATTTGACATGCTCTGCCCCTTCGTACACCTTGACCAGCCCACGGTATCCGGCCCGGCCCCCTCCCTTGCTGATCGACTTGGAGGTGATACGGGAGGTGGTGTACGGGGCAGCATGGACCACCTTGGCCCCGGCGTCCTGATGCTGGCCTTTGCCGGCAAAGGCGATGGAGAGAATCTCCCCTCTCGCACCCGGCTCGACCATATAGACGCTGGGATATTTCATGGTGAGCTTGCTCCCGATGTTGCCGTCGATCCACTCCATGGTGGCATCCTGGTAGGCAACCGCCCGCTTGGTCACCAGGTTATAGACGTTGGTAGACCAGTTCTGGATGGTGGTGTAGCGAACCCGGGCCCCCTTCTTCACGATGATTTCGACTACCGCACTGTGCAGGGAATCGGTGGTATAGATGGGAGCGGTACACCCTTCCACGTAGTGGACAAAGCTCCCCTCTTCCGCGATGATCAGGGTGCGCTCGAACTGTCCCATGTTCTCGGCATTGATCCGGAAATAGGCCTGCAAAGGGATCTCGACATGCACGCCAGCCGGGACATAGACGAAGCTTCCCCCGCTCCATACCGCGCTGTTCAAAGCGGCAAACTTGTTGTCGGCAGGTGGGATCACGGTACTGAAATACTCTTTGACCAGATCCGGATACTTCTGCAGGGCGGTATCCATATCGACAAAGATGACCCCTTGCTTTTCCCATTCTTCCCGCAGGTTGTGATAGACGACTTCTGATTCGTACTGGGCCCCGACCCCGGCCAAGAACTTCCGCTCTGCTTCTGGAATGCCGAGTTTGTCAAAGGTCTGTTTGATATACTCCGGCACTTCATCCCAGCTCCGTCCCTGCCGATCGGTGGGGCGGATGAAGTAGTAGATATCGTCAAAATCGAGTTGAGAGAGGTCGCCTCCCCAGGTCGGCATCGGCTTCTTCTCAAAGATCTCCAGGGCACGGAGGCGAAATTGCCGCATCCAGTCCGGCTCTTTCTTCATCCAGGAGAGTTCTTCGACGACCTGGCGACTCAACCCCTTCTTCGATTTGAAAACGTAATCTTCGGGATCGTGAAAACCGTACCGATATTCATCTATCGCTTCCAGAGCTTGGGTATCACTCATGAGACTTCCTCCTTTGCCAGAAAGGCTTCTTTCAGCCATTCATAGCCCTTGGCCTCCAGTTCTTCTGCCAGTTCACTGCTTCCTGAGGCGATAATGCGGCCGTCGAACATGACATGGACATGGTCCGGCTTGATGTAATGCAGAATCCGTTGATAGTGGGTGATCAGCAAAATGCCCATGCCATATGCTTCTTTACAGTAGTTGACCCCTTCGGCCACCGTACGCAGGGCATCGATATCCAGACCAGAATCGGTTTCATCCAGGATGGCCATTTCCGGCTCCAGCATGGCCATCTGCAAGATCTCCATTCGCTTCTTCTCTCCGCCTGAGAATCCCTCGTTGAGGTAGCGACTGGCAAAAGAGTCATCGAGCTGGAGCAGGGTCATCTTTTCCTTGAGCTTGCGCCGAAACTCGGGAATGGAGAGGCCTTTCTTCCCGTTCCCACTCGCCTCACTCTTCGCCTTCAGGGCAGTCCGAAGGAAGTTGGAGACACTGACTCCCGGAATCTCACTCGGATACTGAAAGGCCAGGAAGAGGCCATTCCGGGCCCGTTCATCCGGCTCCATATCCAGGATATTCTCCCCCTTGTACAGGACCTCACCGCTATCGACCTGGTACTTGGGGTGTCCCATCAACAGATAGGCCAGGGTACTCTTCCCCGAGCCGTTGGGCCCCATTAGCGCATGGACCTCTCCCTTTTTTATGGTCAGGTTCACGCCTTTGAGAATCTCTTTACCCTCGATACTGCCTCGTAAATCCTTAATGACGAGTTCCACATCTGCCATATGATTCTTTAACTCCTCTCCTAACATCCTTGCTTTTGCCTACATTCTCAGCAACAGGCCTGCACCTGCCGCTGTCATCCTCATCACTGCCTGCCCCCTTGTTTCGAGAGCAAGAAGCATGCCAGCCCCTCTCTTCTGTCTGCCGAGCAGAGAGGCCGTGCCCTTCTGCTCCGTTCCAGAGGAGAGGTGCTGCCCTCCTGTTCCGGGCTCTCCCTGCGCACCGCTTCCCCTCTCTTCTGTCCCGCAAATATTTCGGGGTTTTCATCCGGCGGGAAGATTCCCCTTAAAATATTTCGGATGGCCTTCCCACTGGCGCCTCTTGCAGGTCCGGGATATACTGGGGACGGCATTGCGCACAGTAGCCGAGCCATTCCACGCGATATTCGGTTACCAGAAACCCCTCGACCAGAGCCTGGGGTTCGGGGAAGGGAGACGGTACCGTTGCCGGCAGGTCCTGGATAGTGCCACACCCTAAACAGCGGGCATGGTAGTGCTTGTCCGTCCGGGAATCGTACCGGGCCGAATGATCGCCAAAGACGAGTTTACTGGCCAGTCCTGCGGCCACCAGTGCTTCCAGGGCTTTATATACGGTGGCCAGACTGATGGCCGGGAGGTCTTTTTTGACCTGCAGGTAAATCTCTTCGGCCGTGGGATGGGTGGTGGTCCTTTGCAGACAGGCATAGACTGCTGCCCGCTGATGGGTAAACCGCTGTCCGTTGGCTTCCAGGGCCACGCGTACCTTGTCGGCTTCCCCTTTTGATAACAGTTGATTCATGACTCTTCTACCTACCCTTTTCTCGGCGAATACATGCATCTCGGTTTCTGGGGAGGAAGGCCGGTATCATCCTTTCACCTGTTCCTCTCCCCTCTGTTCGGCGGAGGCATGGACTCTCTTTCCTCTTGCCCTCGTTCTGGTACTATAGCAGATGGGGAGGGGGCTGTCAATAGTAATAATGATTTTTATTTTTAATAGAGCCCGCAGACTCATGAAGCCAGCACCTCCAGCGCCGTGCTCTTAAACGCAACAATCACCGAGACACCAGGAGCCAGAGAGAGGCGCTCTACCGATTGATGGGTGATGTGAACCACCAGGGGGTGCCCAACATCGACCGTCACGGCAACCGTCTGGCTGTCAAACTCCTCCAGCTTGATGACCCTCCCGGCAAAGACGTTCCGGGCACTGGAGACGAACGGCTCCCGGGAGAGGACAATATCGTTGGGACTCAACGCCACGGCCCGACAATCCTCGACCTCTGTGGCCAGAGCCAGGCGCAACTTCCCGGTATCAAACCAATATTCGTCTCCCTCCCGGATGACCTTACCGGTCAAGATGTTCTCCTGGAGGGTCCGTACCAGCCGTCCCTGACGCAGACCGATCACCTCGTCTGCCAGCCGCTGCATCTGATGCACGTTATGCGAGGTGAAGATCACCGTCATCCCCTTCTCCTGCGGCAGACGTTTGAGAAGGGTCTCCAAGAGAACCACGGTCTGCGCATCCACATTGGCCATCGGTTCATCGAGGAGTAACACCCGAGGGTCCAGGGCCAAAGCCCGGGCAATGGCCACCCGCTGGATCTCGCCGCCGGAGAGTTGCCAGGCCTTGCGCGGGGCAAACTCCGGCAGGCCGACCATCTTGAGGGCTTCCAGCACGCGGGGAGTAATACGCTGGCGAGACAGGCCACGCACCTTCAGACCATAAGCGACATTCTGGTAAACCGTGCTCCGGAAGAGGAGAGGAGACTGGGAAACCAGACACACCTCACGGCGGAGCTGTTCTAGGATGCGACGCTCCGCCGACACCTCCCTGCCCGCAAAGAAGATCCGGCCGCTGGAAGGGAGGTCGAGAAAGCTTAAAAGGCGCAAAAGGGTGGTCTTTCCAGCCCCGTTCGGTCCGGTCAGGGCATAGAGACGCCCTGCCCTCAGACAGAGATGAGGGATATGAAGCACCAGGCGGGTCCCCTGGTACTTCTTGACCTCTTCCAGCACAAACAACGGCATCATATGCAGGGAAAGATTCCTTACGGCTGGGCCAGGTATTTAATCTCATGAAGACGGGCCACCAGTTCCCGCATCCGCTCCGCCTGCTTCAGGATCGTCTGCAGGCGCTTGTACAGGGGATCAGATTCGGGCAGACGCATCAACGCCAGTTCCACGTTTCCCAGCAGCGTGGTCAGAGGGTTGTTCAGGTCATGGGAAATCCTCCGCACCCGCTTTATGACCTCGTCCAGTCGTTCCTGGGCATCTGCCAGCGGGGAACCCGCCTCTGCATGGAAGGCCAGCAGAGGGACATCGGCTATCTCTGCCAGGGGAATGAGACGCACGTGAAAACGCCGTGTTTCTCCCTCTTTCGTCCGGTATACCACCTCTCCCTGCCAGGTCTTTCCCGCCTGACATGCCGTCAGGATTTGAGAATCCCGCAGAGGAGAGTCCTCTGTCTGGAAAGCATCAGGGGAAAGCCGGAGAAGGGCAGAAGGGTCATCGTAGCCGAGCGTGTGGGCCAGGGAAAGATTGCTGTACAGGATCTTTCCTTCCCCGCTCAAGAGAAGGATCCCCTGAGGCAGGTGGTGTAGTGTCGCTTCATAGAGGTCTTTTGTCATATCAACTCCCTTCTCTCCTTCACGATATCATGCTACCGCACCTTTATACTCCCCCATCCTGCGCCTGCGCCACCCGATAGAGTTCCACATAGCGTCGTGCCGATTTTTTCCAGGAAAAGTCTGCCTGCATGGCATTCATCATCACCTTCCGCCAGGCCCTCGGATTCTGTCGATACAGAGTAACCGCCTCTTCCACCTTCTGTACCAGGGCGGTTACCGAGTAGTCCTGAAATTTGAACCCGTTTCCACGCCCGGTCTTCACCCGGTGGCCTGGATGATACCATCCAGAACTATAAGGTGAAGACCGGGCGTGGAAACGGGTTCAAATTT
>RFHZ01000077.1 GCA_003696125.1 Nitrospinota bacterium | reverse complement strand
GATCGAAGGCCTGAACGATGCGCAGATCAACTGGGCTCCCAAGCAGGGATATAACTCGATCGGGGTGATCATCAAGCATATGCTCGGGGCGGAGAAGTTCTGGATCGGGGAGAAGATCGGGGGCACACCGGTGCATCGGGACCGGGATGATGAGTTTCGGGGACCGATCAGCCTGGCTGAACTCCGGCAACGGCGGGACGAGGTGAGCCGGATGACCACCCAGGCACTGGAAAAGGTTGGCGAAGAGGATTTCCAGCGGAAGATAGCCACTGCCCGGGGAGAAAAACCGCTGGAAGAGTACCTGCTCTGGGTCATCGGCCACATGTCTCAACACCAGGGACAGGTCTACCTGATGAAGAAGCTGGTGGAAGATGCCGGCGTTGCTTAGTTGTGCAGCTTTCCGTTACAGGGCTCTCCAGAGAGCGATCGCAATGCCCTGAGCAGAGAGCGAATCTCTGTCTTCTGCTCAAAGGGAGGCTACAGGGAGCTGAAAAACTGGCGTTAAAGAGCCGTTACATGAAGGGAATAGGGATGACACACCGCGAACGGATGTTGGCAGCGATTCAAGGGAAACCGACCGATCAACTGCCCTGGGCACCCCGTATGGACCTCTGGTATATCGCCCTGCGGGCGCGGGGGACGCTTCCAGAGCGGTTTGTCGGGCTGAATACCGCGGAGATCGCCGATGTGTTGGGAGTGGGCTGCCATGCGGTGCGGGCAGACTACACCCTTCCCCGCGATCCAGAAGACCTGATTTTACGGGGGTTTGGACTGGATAATCATCCCGACTATCCGTACCGGGTGGAGCTGCGAGACCTGCCGGTCGATTTTCACTTTGACAGGGAGAATATCCGCACCACCATTCATACCCCGGCTGGTGAGGTGACCACCCACCTGCAGCAGACCGTGCAGATGACGCGAGACGGCATCTCGGTCCCCTTTGTCAAACGGTACGCCATCCGCTCCCCGGCCGATTTTGAAGCCGTGGCCCAGATCTTTGACCATCTGGAAGTGATCCCCACCCCAGAGGCTTATGCCGCCTTTCAGCAGCGCATCGGCGAGCGGGGGTTGGCCGTGGCCAAAGGACCAGTCGGCGCCTCTCCCATGCATCTGCTGTTACACGAGATGGTGGCCATGGATCAGTTCTTCTATCTCTATGCTGATGAACGGAAGGCGCTGTACCGGCTGGTTGAGCGGATGACTCCCTTCTTTGAGGCGGCTCTGGAGGCGATTCTCCAGTGTAGTGCGGAGGTGGTCTTCTGGGGTGCCAATTACGATCAGGATCTGACCTGGCCCCCTTTTTTCGAGGCCGAGATAGCTCCCTGGTTAAAAAAGGTGAGTGAGCGGGTGCATGCGGCCGGCAAGCTGCTCCTGACCCATACCGATGGGGAGAATCGAGCCCTGTTTCCCTTCTATCCCTCCTGCGGCTTTGATGTGGCCGAATCGGTCTGCCCCTCTCCCATGACCCGCTGTACACTGGCCGAGATTCGTGCCGGGATGGGACCACAGGTGACGGTTTGGGGAGGGATTCCTTCCATTGCCTTGTTGCAGGATGCCATGGATGAGCAGGCCTTTGAGGCCTATCTGGATCAGATGTTCGATGAGCTCGGGAGTGGCGAGCGCCTGATCCTGGGGGTGGCGGATAATGTCCCTCCTGATGCTGATCTGACCCGCCTGGAACGGATCAAGGAGCGGATCGAGGCTTTTGGTCCGGTCCATCCCCGGTCTATCCCTGACGCATGAGACCTCTGATGAAGCGCCGGTCCTGAACAGGAGTTTTCACCGCCATAGCTCTCTTTTCTTTCCTGGTTTCTGCTGGCATCTGGACGCAGAAGAGACCGAACCCTCCATCGCCGGGGCCTGGAATAACACCTTTCTCCAAGAAAATTTTTTTCTGGTATTTGATGTATCTTATGGTAAAATAATGGTATACGAGATTGTATGCATTCTGTTACCATAACGTGACAAGGAGGTTATCATGCCCACCCTAGCGCAAGTGCTGACCACTATCCTTTCCCGACAGCGCATCCGGCTGGTGGATCTGGCTCCCCAAGCCGGGATTACCGCCAGCTATATCTCCAATCTCAAGCGCGGGGGACGGGTCCGTCCCTCCCAAGGCGCTCTGCAAGGATTGGTCCGGGCCTTACAACGTTTTCACGTGCCTACCGCAGACCTGCAACAGCTCGTGGAGGCGGCCGGCTATAGCTGGGAACCCTTTCAGGCCACGATGCCGATCGACGAGCCTCCCCCCGAGGAAACCCTCTCCCTCCTCGATGCCCTGATGCATGAGTTTACAGCACGCAGCCTGGTGACCTCTCCCCCCTCTTCCTTCCCCGGTGTCACCGGACCAGAACCGGATATCCTGTTGGAGGGGGATCGGGCTACCCTCTTCCAGGTGGCCACCCGGCTGCTGAAGCAGGCGGCCCGCCGAAAACGTCGGAAGAAGAGTCCGCAGAAGATCTACCTGACCTGGTGGCATACCCCCTCTTCTCAGCAGACTGAGCATCCTCCTTTGCAGGAAGCGGAAGAGGAATTTACCACCACCCTCCGGCAGTTGCTCTGGCCTCATACCCCCTGGCAGGTACTCCAGCTCTGGACCGGACCAGAACGGGCAACCGGGACCATAGTGGTCGAAGCCTTACGCCGCTACTTCGGTACAACCAACTACTGGCTGTATACCCTCCCCCATCACAACCACCTGCCCGCACTCCTGCTCATCGAAGGATGGGGAGGGCTGATCGGATTCCCCAAATTAGACCGCCGCTATGCGATCCTCCAGGTGGGACCAGAAGCCCGGCAGGAGGCAAAATGGCCTGCTCTCTCTGCCCTTATCAGCTACGTGGAGTACCTGCTGGGTCCTGAAGAGACCCGCCAGCCTCTGATCCAGACCTCTACCGTGCCGGAATTTTCCCTCGACACCTTTGAGAGCATCGTGGCAGCAGAAGAGAAGGTGCCTACCGGAGAACGGCTGGTGATACGTCCCACTTTTTCCACCGTGTACCGTCCCCTCTCGGTCTTACAGGAGCGCCTCCAGAAAGCGATCAAGAATGGAGAGACCCAACAGCGACACCTGGCCTTGCAAAAGCGACGACTCACTGCCCTGGAGCACCGCCTGAAGAGGGGGAGAGAACGGGTGATCCATGTCAAGGACGCCTTGCGCAGCCTGTTTGCTGAACTGGCCACAGAGCTGTCTACCGCCCCTTCGGTCCGGACGACAATGTACAAGGAACAGATCCTGCGGGTCCTGGAGATCATGACCGGTACCAATGCGTTCCACTGGGGACTGGTCGATCAACCCCTCTCCCTCGCTTTTGGGATGGTCGGAGATACGGCCGACTTCCTGGCTTTTTACGATTCTGACAGGACAGAGACCCCTTCGCTCAAGCCCCTGGAGGACCTCTCTGACCTGGAAGGCCCGGTAGCGATAGCCCGGACACATCATCCCCTCCTCCTGCGACGGTTACGGCAGGAGTTTAATACCTGGTGGCAGACCATCCCTCCACAATGGCGTACCGATACCGAGGCCGGGAAAGAATTCGTCCCCCACTGGATCATCACCGAATCGCTCCATGCCCTCTTACGCGCCAAGGTTCCCCCACCTATCCTCTGGTCGTTTGCCCAGGAGTTGGTGCAGGTGGCTGCCCAACCCGTAGAAACCTTCCAGGCCCAGGTGGTGGCGCACGAGCAGGGGGCTCGCCAGATCTTCCTCCTGACAGCCACCCTGCCCTGGACCATGATCCCGGTCGAGGTGGGACCCTGGCCCCGGACAAGCCTGTTGCGGACCCGTCAGGCCATCCTCCCCTTTATCCTTAGTCGGGTGGAGAGGTGGGACTGGCTGGTGAGTGCGGAAGGGATCAGACGCTACTGGTCCGGGGAGAGTCCAGAGATCCCCTTGCAGCCGGAAGAACGGGCAGCTCATGTCCGCCATATACAGGGGTTGCTTCGCGCCGCCGACTCCCCTCTGGAGATAACTCTTCTCCCCCACGATCCCTTTGCCATCTATTGGGAAGTCATCGATCAGGAGTACGTGGTCTTAGAGCAGGGAGACACGTGGCCGGGTAAGGGGATTATCCTCCATGATCCTGCACTGGCCCAGGCGATAGTCGAGTATATCCAGGAGATGCTGGCCCAGGATCCTGCCTGTATCCGGGGGACCTCTGCCGTTAGTCGCTGGCTGACCAAGACCTGTTCCGCTTAGACCTTTGCGGGACGGGAAGGGCGGTTTCAGGCGGCCGGTCTCTCCTTGGCCAGCCTGCCCGGCAACCCCAGCGCCAGGAGCACGGAGAGGAAGGGGAGCAGGATGAGATAATGCAGGGCGTTCTGCATGCCGATATGGTCGGCCAGATTTCCGAAAAGGGTCATGGTGAGGCCGGCCGTGCCCCAGCCAAAGCCCATGACCAGGCTGGAAACGGTGCTGGAGCGTTCCGGGACCAGTTCCTGGGCAAAAGCGATGGTCACGGCATTGGCGGAGAAGAGGAAAAGCCCACCCAGGAAGAGAAACACCAGGAAGAAGATCCCTTCACTCTGCAGCGCAGTGTACATCAGCGGGAAAACGAAGAGGTTAGAGATGACCAGCAGCGGTTTGCGGCCAAAGATATCGGAGAGATACCCTCCCAGGATCCCCCCGGTGGCACTGGAAAAGGAGAGGAGGGAGACGGCCAGCCCTGCAAAGACCAGGGCATAGGCCTTGCCGGTCAGGTAGACGGGCAGGAAGGTCACCATGCCCAGGCGCAGGCACTCGCGGATCACCACTGTACCGAAGAGTAAACCCAGCGGCCAGCCGTGATGCCGTAGCATCGCACCGAGCTGGAGCCCTTCCTTCTCCGGGTGCATCCGGATCTCTACAAAAGGGAAATACTTGAGGAGAATAGCGGCATAAAGCAGGGCAGGGAGCGCCGCCAGGTACGACCGCTCGAG
>RFHZ01000752.1 GCA_003696125.1 Nitrospinota bacterium | reverse complement strand
CTCATGAACCACCGGCTTCCGTATTCCCCGAGGGAGATACCCCTCTTGATGAGCCGGGCCCAGGGCTTCCCCGCGGCCGAGCTTGAGGGCGAGGCGACTCATCCGGTTCATGAGCGAGCGCATCTCCACCGGGCTGGTGCCGGTCGGGATGGCGATGATGTGGCGCCGGAAGGTGATGAGGCCTGGATTGTCAGGAGTCATCGCCGTTACGGCCGGGATCCCCTGTTCTTGCGCTTGCTTGCAGATCCGGGCACAGGCCAGCCCGTAGCGGCCAGAGGCAAAGGCCGGTCCGGCCACAAGCACATGCGGCTGGTAGGCCTGCAAGGCCTCACCCACAGCCTGGGCTGCCGCTTCCTCCTCTTCCACAAAGAAGTTATCCCCGGCGATGAGGGTGGCCACAAGCGTGCCCTGATCTCCTAAGGTCTGCTGGAGAAGTTGTCCCGGCCCTACGGCTCCCCTGCGTACCTGTACGGGAAGGTTGGCCTTCTCCTCTCCTCCCACGCCACCAAAGAACTGGTTGAGGTAATGCATGACCCGGATGTTGTCTGTCATGGTTGCTCCCTCCCTTACCGTTCTGCCTCTCCCCTCACTCCTGTCTTTCCCTTTAGGGCTGAGGGAGAGAGGCCATTGCAAGAGCAGAACCTGCTGCTGGCGGCGCGAGCACCGGATTGGGCACGGTCCTCACCACGATGCCTGCCCTGTACGAGACAGGGATAAAGGCGTATTCAGGCCTTCCGGAGTGAGGAGATACGGCAGCCCTCATCCCGGCCGGCTACCCGGCCCAGGGCGAACACTTTGACAGGAGCCGCCGGAAGCCGATTACCGAAGTTACTGCCACGACCGGTGGGGCGGTCGGGAGTCGTTTAAGGGAGCTTGAGCAGCAGGCTGGCCAAAAGAGCGGCTCGCTCTGGCAGATGCTGTACCAGGATGTGCTCGGTGACCGCATGCCCGCCATCACCCGGACAGCCGAGGCCGTCCAGGGTCGGAACGCCGAGTGCTGCGGCAAACTGTCCATCGCTCCCCCCACCGGTTCCTGCCTCGACCAGGGAGAGACCCAGCTCGGCACCGATGGCCTGGGCCTGTTGAAAGAGCTGCACGATGGTCGGTGTCCGCTCCATGGGAGGCCGGTTCAGCCCACCGGTCACTTCAACCCGGGTACCGGGGGTGACCGGTTGCAGGGAGAGGATTTCTCGGGTGAGTCGTTCCCCTTCCTCCATGGTGGAAACCCGCAGATCGATCTCGGCCCAGGCCTGTTCGGCAACGACGTTGGGACGGGTGCCCCCTCCCACCACCCCGACGTTTACCGTGGTCCCCTTCTCATAGTCGGTCAGGCTATGGAGCTTGAGGATCTGGTGGGCCAGTTCCTGGATGGCACTGATCCCCTTGTCGTGATCTGCCCCGGAATGGGCGGCACGACCGGTAATCTTCAGGTCGAAGCGTCCCACCCCTTTGCGAAAGGTCTTCAGAGCTCCTTGTGGGGGAATAGGGGGTTCCAGGCAGAGGGCGTAAGCGCTCTTCCGGGCTTCCTCTTCGATCAGGGGGCGTGAGGTGGGGCTCCCGATCTCCTCATCGGTATTGAAGAGGAGCACCACCCTGCGGGGAGGGGTGACCCCTAGAGCCCGCAGCCCTTTCAACGCATAGAGGGCGATGGTGACCCCGGCCTTCATGTCGAAGATGGCCGGTCCGTACGCCCGGCCATCCTCTACCCGGATCGGGTTTTGGGCCGGAGAACCGATGGGCCAGACCGTGTCGATATGGCAGAGGATCAGGTACTGCTCCTCCCCCTCTCCCCATTCGGCGATCAGATGATCCCCCACCTCCTGTTGCGGATAGCGCTTTACCGTGGCTCCCAGCGCGGTAAGTTCTGCTTCCAGAAAGCGTCCGAGCCGATCGACCGCCGCCTTGTCTGTGGTCGGTGATTCCATGCGCACGATCTCTTGCAGAAAGGCGAGCATGGCATCCTGTTCGGAGCGGAAATAGCGCATGATCTCTGCCGGTGTGATTTTCGCTTCCATCCTCTTCCTTCCCCTTTCCGGTTACAACGCCATCTCTTGGGCCACAATCTCGCGCTGGAAATCGCTATGCCCCAGGTTCGCTTCCAGAGCCCGGGCTCGTCGGAAGTAGAGCTGGAGATCGTATTCCATCATGAATCCCATGGCTCCATGGATCTGGATCCCGTCGTTGGTCGCCTGGCGATAGACCTCGTTGGTATAGGCTTTGGCCATGGCCGCCTCCTTGGTGGCCGGCAGCCCCTCGCTGAGTCTCCAGGCCGCTTCATAGGTCAGGAAGCGAGCCCCATCGATGAGGGTAGCCATGTCGGCAAGCTTAAACGAGTTGGCCTGAAAGCGGCCGATAGGCGAGCCGAACTGTACCCGCTCTTTAGCGTACTGGGTCGTCATCTCCAGCACCCGTTGCGCTCCTCCCACCATTTCGGCACACAGGGCGATCTTCCCATGGTCGAGCACCTTGGCCAGGAAGGGCCAGCCGGCGTTAAGAGGACCCAGCCTGCTCTCCTGGGGAACCCAGACGTTATCGAAGACCACCTCATAAACCCGGTCATGGCTGATGGTCTTCAGCGCATTGATACTCACCCCACTGGTATGCGGGTCAACCAGAAAGAGGGTAAGGGAGCCTTCCCTGTAAGCTACCGGACCGGTACGGGCCACACAGATGAGGGTGTTGGCAATGTGGGCGTTTTCGACAAAGAGCTTGGTGCCGTTCAGTACGTATCCCTCGTTGCCGGGTTTGGCCGTCGTCTCAATGGCATTCCCATCGTACAGGCCGTTCGGCTCGACAAAGGCAAGGGACATGATCCACTCGCCGGCCGCGATTTTAGGGAGATACTCCTGTTGCTGGGCCTGGGTGCCGGCCTCCATCAGCAACTGTCCCCCCAGCACCGTGGTGGTAAAGAGGGGACTGGGCAGGACGGCACGTCCGATCTCCTCTATGATGAGTACCAGGTCCAGAAAAGAGCCGCCGATCCCACCAAACTCTTCCGGGAAGGTCAGGCCCACCCAGCCCAGATCGGCCATCTTTTTCCAGATTTCGGGTGAGTATCCCTTTTCATCTGTTTCCAGATTCCGTACCACGGTAATCGGGCATTCCTGTTGCAAAAAGTCGCGAGCCGTTGTCTGTAGCAGTTCCTGTTCCTCTGTCAAAGCAAAATCCATCGCTCTTTCCCTCTCTCTTTTAGGTCACGACCTTCATAACCATTAGCGTGGCAGTCCCAGGCCACGGCCGGCAATGATATAGCGTTGAATTTCCGAGGTGCCGGCCGCAATGGTTCCTCCCAGGCTGGTCCGGGCCAGGGCTTCGATCTTTCCTCGCAGGGGAACCCACTTCGATCCGGTCTGCAGGGAGGAGTACGGGCCGAGAATCTCCATGCCGACATTGGCCAGACGCTTCAGGTACTCGGTGCCGTACAGCTTGGACATCGAGGCTTCGTGGTTGGGGATGAGTCCGCGACTCTGCATCGAGGCGACCCGATAGGCGATGAGGCGGGCCACTTCCAGCTCGATCTCCATCTGGGCCAGTTTCTGCCGGATGACCGGGTCCTTGCTCAGGGGCTGGCCGTTGCGTCTGGTCTCTTTGGTATACTGGACCAGCATCTCCAGGATACGGCGCCCGTACCCGACGCGTCCTGCACCGGAGCGCTCAAAGTCTAAAGCGGTGGTGGCGTGGTACCAGCCACGGTTCTTCTCCCCGATCAGGTTCTTGCGGGGTACCCGTACATTCTCTAAAAAGGTCTGGTTGAGCCGTACCCCGCCCAGGGTGTACAGGGGACGGATGGAGACACCGGGGGCGTCCATGGGAACCACAAAGAGACTCAGTCCCTTGTGCTTGGGGACATTCGGGTCTGTGCGGGCCAGCAGGAAGATGTAGTCGGCAATATGGGCATTACTCGTGTAGATCTTCTGTCCATTGATGACATACTCATCCCCGTCTTCCACCGCCTGGGTCTGGAGGGAGGCGAGATCAGAGCCGGAGCCCGGTTCGGAAAAGCCCTGGCAGAAGAGGATTTCTCCCCGGGCGATACGGGGCAGGTACTCCCGCTTCTGCTCTTCGGTGCCGAAGGTGATGATCGAATTCCCTACCACATTTACTGTGAGCGCGTACCCGACCATGGGGACGTGAAAATAGCCGGCTTCTTCGTTGAAGATGGCCATCTCCACGTGCGAGCGGCCTTCCCCCCCGTACTCTTT
>RFHZ01000751.1 GCA_003696125.1 Nitrospinota bacterium | reverse complement strand
CTGGGAAAAGAGCTCGGCATCCCTACTCCACTGAATGCCCGCCTGCTGGCTCTTGTTCAAGAGATGGCACAGAAAAAGGAGCCGCCCGGCAAGTATCGTCCCGCCGAGCTGTGCCGGCTTCTCCGTGCAGAGGCCGGTGACTGACAGAGAAGCATCCCTCCTGCCAGCCGGTCGTGTTGGCGAACCGGAGACCCTCCCTGATTCGTGCGGCACGGGCAGAGAAGGCTTCCCGCCTCTGCTCCTGGCGAGGCGGGAAGGGGAGAGACACTATCCGGTGGCGGAGAGAAAGGCGGTACGGGCAAAGGCCGGGTACACGCGCTCCATCTCGGCCCGTACCCGGGTACGGAGCACGTGCAACTCCTCGGGAGTCGGAGGGGGCGTGGTCGGAACAGGAGAAGGGGGGTACAGGGGAAAACCGGTATTGGCCTCCACCTCCTCCAGGGTCACCCCGGGATGAAGCGTAGCCAGCTCCAGGCGCCTCTTCTCCTGGTTAAAGCGCAGGGTGGCCAGCGGGGTGATCACCTTGGACGGTCCCCCTGGCCGGAAGATGCGAGGGGGACTGGAGCCGGGACTGGTGATGAAATCGACCCGGGGGACAAAGGTCCGGCGGGTGTGCTCAGGCCGGAAGAGGATGATCCGCCGGGCCATAAAATAGAGCACGGCGGAACCGGCCCCTCCCGGGAGCCGGACACGGGGCTGCTGGTGGGTCCCGATCACGGTCAGATTGATGTTCCCGTGCTGATCGATCTGGGCACCGCTGAGGAAAAAAAGATCGAATCTCCCACGTTGCCCCAGGTCGTGAAACTCCTTGCTCCCGCCCGTGAGGGGAAACCAGTCATCACTGCCCAGGATGATGATGGTGGCCCGGGGAGCGTGGGTCTCCCGGGCCAGGAACGCCCCCATGGCCGGCAGAGGGGAGAGGGTCCCTACCGCCACCATCTCTCCATCCCCGATCTCTCGTGCAATCACCGTAGCCATGAACTCGGCTGGTGTATACCGCATCTGTCCTCCTTAAGCCGGTGTGGCTTTGCTCCCGATGACTTCGAGATAGGTCTCGTGATCCGCAGCCCGGTACACGTATCTCTCCAGGTACTCCTGGAAAGCCTCCGGGCTTTGGGATGCTTCCAGATACTCCCGGATATGGTCCTCGTCGATCGGATAGTACCCGCGGCAATCAGTCGGATGGGCCCCGTATGGGAGGGGGATGATCGCATCCACATAGAGCGAAGGCACCCATACCCCTTCGGGACTTCGCCTGAGTTCCTCTGGTTCCACCAGCTCCTCCACCGAGGCCACAACCCGTTTCGCCGCCCTGATCAGCAGCTGATCATCCTCGGTGCGCTCGAGCAAGAGGTTCCCGTACCGGTCCCCTTTGATCGCATGGATCAGGGCCAGGTCGGGTGCCAGAGGGGGTACCACCACGATCTCCTCTCCGGAATAGGGGTCCTGCACCACCTTAAACTCCGGGCGCACCCGCAGATAATCGGAACCGATAAGCCCCCGTACCGGGATAAAGGGGATCCCCATGGCCGCCGCCTGGAGCCCGGAAAGGAGGGCGGGACAGGTGTGATCCTTACAGCGCAACCGTCCTGCTTCGGCCTGCCGGCGAAAATGGGGGGCCATACCAAACTCATCCAGCACAATCTGGGCAAACTCCACGGAGCGGGCCACTCCGGCACCGATCAGCATATCGACCCCCAGGCCTCCGGTCGGGGTCACCAGGAGATCCAGATCGCGCACCCCGCTTCGCAAGACCTCGCGGAGCAGGGCCATAGGGGTAATGCGCAGCGGTCCTCCTCCCACGGCCAGGAACATCCCTGACCAGACCCATTTCCGAAGATCCTGGAGGGCACATAATTTTTCCCTCATCACTGTCCTCATCTCCCCTGCTAGGTGTTCGTCGGGCGTCGCTTCACCATGAGGATATGCTCTCCCTGCTGGATCACCTCATCCCGCTGGTTAACGATGGAAACCGCCTCGTACACGATCCCCCGGTCCGGTTTTTTGGTCTCCCGTTTGCGGGCGATGGAGACCTTGAGAGAGATGGTATCCCCGATGAAGAGGGGACCGGTAAAATTCCAGGTCCAGCCCAGGGAAGCGATGTTATCCACATCGGCGAAGTACGGTATCCGCTTCTTTAACCCTTCGACGATGGCCAGGCCGAGGAGGCCATGCGCCACCCGTGTGCCGAAGATGGAGTGTTTTTTGGAGTACTCCTCGTCGGTATGGATCACGTCCCAATCCCCGGAGAGGCTGGCAAACATGATCACATCGGTTTCGGTAATGGTCCGTCCCGGGGAACGAAACTCGACCCCGGTCTCCAGATCTTCGTAGTACTTCACCATGTCGTCTCCTCCCTGCACATGCAATTTTTAAGTATGACTAACAGCTTGAACACGTTTTTGCCCCACGAACCCAGCGCTCTGCCGGTTTACACCGCCAAGGACGCCGAATATGCAGGTTTTTGCCTGTTCATCTCGGCGGTCTCTGCGGGCTCGGCGGTAGAAAGTCTTCCTGGTCACGCGTAGCCACAAGAGGCAGCAAAGTGCAAAAGGGTCAAAAATAGCTACTTAATGATTAACGGAACGCCTCGCTCTCAACAAACGCGACCAGGCGGTCTACCGAGCGGGAGATAATCGCCTCCCCTTTCTCCGCCGTTCCTCTGGTGGCATCTCCCAGCACACCGGTACCACTCTTCTCCCGGTAACTCCCCGTCTGCAAGATGTCTGGGAACGGGTCTGGCGGAGGCGGGGTGCGGGTGGCGGCAGGGAGATCGACCAGTTCCGGGTGGAGATAGAGCATGACACTCGTTCCCGCCTCGCTGGCATGTCCAAAGGGCAGGGTGTCGCTCTCCATCAGATCCCGGGTGAGCGGCTGGATGAAACGCCAGATATCCACCTGGGCACAGGTAGCCCCATGCACCCGCCGGAGCTCCTCACACAGTTGGGCGATCGGGGCGACATTGCCCAGGTGACCGTTGAGGAAGAGGAAGCGACGGCATCCCCACAGCAGGAAGCTCTCGCAGATCCCCTGCACGTAAGCTTTCAGTGCTTCCGGGGAGACGTTCAGCGTTCCCGGAAAGTCCTGCAAGGAGCGGGAATAGCCGACCGGAATCAGGGGAGCGACCAGGGCAGGGATACGTTCTGCCACCCTGGTGGCAAGCGCCATGGCCACGAAACCATCGGTCCCCATGGGGAGATGCGGTCCGTACACCTCCACCGCTCCCAGGGGGAGCAAGACCAGATCGGTCTGTTGCGTCTGCTTCTCAAAAGCGATCCAGCTCATCTCTGCTACCCTACTCATCGTTCCCTCCACGTGAATGGTTCCAGGTTTTTGTCTGCCCATACCGCTCCAGCGTTTCTGCCACCAGTGCTTCGATCTCCTCTTCCTCTGCCATCTCGTATTCCGCAGCGAAGAGGGGAAGCTGGGTCGTTGTCCTCTGGTACGCGATACAGATCGTCTGCAGACAGCAGTGAGCACAGCGGGGTTTACGGGCGGTACAGACGGTTGCCCCAAAATCCATCATGGCCTGATTGATGATCCAGGCTTTGCCGGGAAGAATAACCGCTCGCGCCATGCGCCACAACCGCTTCTCCATACGGGCCGGTTGACGTGACACCCGGCGGACAAAGACACGCTGGAGCAGGCGCTTCACATTGGTATCCAGGATGGGAACCTCCTGGTGAAAGGCAAAGCTCAGGATAGCCCCTGCCGTATAGCGTCCCACCCCAGGCAGCCGGGTCAGTTCCTGGAGCGTGGTGGGGAACAGGCCGCCGTAGCGCTCGACAATTTCCCGTGCCGCCTGGTGAAGGTGGCGAGCCCGTTGATAGTATCCCAATCCCTGCCAGCAGGCGAGGACCTGCTCCCAGGGAGCCTCTGCCAGCGCCTGTAGCGTGGGGAAGGTGTCTAAGAAGCGGGTATAGTATTCCTGCACCCGCTCCACCTGCGTCTGCTGCAGCATCACCTCGGATACCAGAATGGCATAGGGGTCTTGGGTCCGCCGCCAGGGGAGGTCTCGTCCCCAGAGGGAAAACCAGCGAATCAACTGCTGCTGGAAGAAGCGCTTGCGCCTTTGCTCCAGAATGCTCCTCTCCTCTACCGATCCCATATCCTGCTCTTCTCTCTTCCTCCAGTATCCTAACGAATAAGCGGGGCATAATGCAAACAAAAATTGACAGCCTTTCTCCCCTTCTGTTACAATCTGTATGCATCGTTCTCCCCTTAGCAGGACTCCTGGCGATAGCAGAAGGGACCACGAGGTGGCCACACCGTTTCCTCTAACCGTTACCCCTGTCTGTAGAGTCCAGGGGGCATAAACCAGCAGGGAAAAGAGAGGGGATTGTTTCCATGGCGATTCAGGCTGTAAGAGGGGTGAAAGATATTCTCCCCGAGGATATGCCGAAGTGGCACTATGTGGAGCGCATAGCGCGTCGTGTCTTAGAAACGCATGGCTATCAGGAAATCCGTACCCCGATCTTCGAAAAGACCGCCCTCTTTACGCGAGGCATCGGGGAAACCACGGATATTGTGGAAAAGGAGATGTACACCTTTGCCGATAAGGGCGGGGAGATGCTGACCCTGCGTCCTGAAGCCACGGCAGCCATTGCCCGGGCCTATACCGAGCACAAGCTCTACTTCCCTCCCGGCGTGTTTAAGGTCTACTGTATCGGCCCGATGTTCCGTTACGAGCGTCCCCAGGCCGGGCGGTACCGGCAGTTTTACCAGATCGATGCCGAAGCCCTGGGGAGCAGCAGCCCGTACATCGATGCCGAGATCATCGTGATGCTGATCACCCTGCTGCACGAGCTAGGCCTCGAGCAGCTAGCCCTCCACCTCAACACCTTAGGGGATGCCCAGTGTCGTCCCCTCTACCGTGAGGAACTCAGGCGCTTCCTCGGCGCCCACCTCTCTCGGCTCTGTCCTGACTGCCAGGGACGGTACGAGCGGAATCCTCTGCGCATCCTGGATTGTAAGAATCCCCAGTGCCAGCAGATCCTGACCACGGCTCCCACCGTGCAGGACTATCTCTGTCCCGCCTGTCGCCAGCACTTTGAGACGGTTCTCCAGCTTTTAACCGCCGTAGACGTTCCTTATGTGCTCGATGCCCGCCTGGTACGAGGACTCGACTACTATACCCGCACCACCTTTGAAATTCTCGCCCCCGGCCTGGGCGCCCAGAATGCGGTTGTCGGGGGAGGGAGATACGATGGACTGGTCGAAGCCATCGGGGGTCCCTCCACTCCTGGCATCGGTTTTGCTATAGGTATGGAACGACTGATCGCGTTGCTGGAAGAGAAGGGGGTGGTGTTCCCCTCCCCTCAACCCATGGTCTTTCTCGCTGCCCTGGGCGAGCAAGCCCAAACGAAAGCGTTTCAACTGGTCTGCACCCTCCGACGCCTGGGGATCGCCATCGAGATGGAGTACGAGCCCAAAAGCCTGAAGAGCCAGTTGCGCAGAGCGAATAAGCTCGGAGTCCGCTACACCCTGATTCTGGGTGAGGATGAATTGTCCAGCGGGAAGATCGTGATCAAGGAGATGCAAGGAGAGGGCCAGGAGAGGATAGACCTGTCCCAGGTAGTCCCCTTCCTCCAGCAAAAACTGGCTCTGGTGTAACGGGTAGGCAGAGGTCCTCCCGGGGAGGCAGGAGGACCTGTCAAATCGATGAGTCCTGCTGTGGAGTTCTTGACAATGGACAAAAGGATCCTCTTGCTTAGAGAACTCAGCCAGAGAGAACATGCCCAGCTTTCCCCCCACCCCAACCTCGAATCCTCCTACGGATACTGGTATCCGGAGGCCCAGGCCATCTTGGAAACCAGACCGGGGGAGGAGGTGGAGCACCTCGATTATCTGGCCGGGTTGGGCTACCTTAGTCGTCATTTTTTTGACAAGATCCACCTCTGTCCCTTCTGCTCCCATTTTGCCCTCAACTTCCGTGAGGTCTGCCCACAGTGCACGAGTTCCCATATCGAGATGGTGGAAATGCTCCACCATTTCCGCTGCGGCTATGTGGCCCCAGAGGTCGAGTTTCGTGACGGGATCCGGTATACCTGCCCCAAATGCAAACACACCCTGCGTCATATCGGTGTCGATTACGAGCAGCCGAGCACAAACTACCTGTGCGCCGCCTGCCAGCATATCTTCTCTGAGCCTGTGGTCTCCTGCTTCTCCCTCACCTGTGGACAAACCTTTGCCGTGGAAAAGGCGATAGTGCGGGTCCTCTATACCTATCGCCTAACCACCCAGGGAGTGCTGGCAGCCCGGAGAGGGGTCCTGGAAGAGGCAGGGATGGCAGGGATCTTCATCGATCCGACTTTCGGCACCTACACCTTCCGTTTCTTTGAAGAGCAGCTTGCACAGGAGATCCGTCGTGCCCGCCGCTACGATCATCCCCTCTCACTGATGATCACCAGCCCGGACCACCTGGAGGACTACGAAGCCGCCTTTGGGAAAGAGGCAGCAGCGAGCATGGTCAAGGCCATAACCCTGCTCATAAAGGAATCGTTGCGCAACAGTGATATCCCGGCCCTGTACGGGGACAGGGGACTGATCATTCTCCTCTCAGACACCCCCCTGGCCGGAGCGTACAGCGCGGCAGATCGTATCCGGCAGCAGGTCCTGGCCTTGAATACCCGAGAGCCCAAGATCACCCTTTCCGTGGGGCTATCGAGTCTCACCGACGGGGTGGAGAGTCCCCAGCAACTGATCGACCTGGCCCACCAGCGGCTGCAGGAAGCCCGGCAAGCCGGGGGAGACTGTGTGCGCCCTCAACCGTGATCGAAATCCTGGAGATGCCTGTAGAAACGCTGTTTCTGTTCATCCACGACCTGCTGGACAGGGGAGGAGCCCTGATAGACCGTCTACTCCCTCTCTGGCCAGACCGTTTTGCCAGGATGTTTTGGGCGTTTATCTTCTTGGAAGTTCCCCGCTATCTCCTTACCGACTTCTATGTCCTCTTCCAGGTTTTGTTGCGACGAGAGAGGAGGCCTCTGGACGCAGAGCTTACGGATTTCCCTCTGGTATCCGTTATCCTCCCCGCGCTGAACGAGGAGCAAACAATAGCCTATACGATTCGCTCTCTGCTGCACCAGGACTATCCGAATCTGGAGATCATCGTGGTCGATGACGGGTCTACAGACCAGACCCCAGAGATCTGTCAAAATTTTGCCAACCAGGGCCTCATCCGGTTTTTCCGGCTGCAGACCCGTCAGGGGAAATCCGCAGCGTTGAACCACGGCCTAAAAGCCGCGCGAGGAGAGTTTATCGTCTTCATGGACACAGACTCTACCCTCGATCGCCATGCCATACGGAACCTCATCCCCTACTTTGCCGACGAACGAATCGGGGCGGTGAGTGGAACACTAAGAGTGCGGAATCCCCATGTAAACCTCTTAACGAAACTGCAAACCATTGAGTACCTGATCTCCATCATGGTAGGAAGATATTTTAGAGGGGCAATGGGCATCTTATCGATCGTTCCAGGAGCATTCGGGGCGTTTCGGCGGGATCTCCTTGCGCGGATCGGGGGTCATGAACCCGGACCAGGAAACGATTCGGACCTCACCATCCGGACGAGAAAGCTGCGCAAACAGGTCGCCTTTGCTCCCACAGCCATCTGTCTCACCAATGTCCCTCACAATCTCCGACGGCTGATAAAACAGCGTATGCGCTGGAACAGGAATATCATCAGGAATCGCCTGCGAAAGCATAAAGACACCTATAATATATTCCTGGCCCATTTTAGCCTCAGCAATCTCGTCTCCTTTGTAGACACCATTTTCTTTGCCGTATTTCTCTCCTTAGTCTGGCTGGTATATTTCATCGACATCATTCTCCATTATCCGAACTGGTACACCAAAATCCTGCTGATAAACTACTTCCTGCACCTCTCGGCAAAACTCCTGCAATTCCTGATCGCTCTTATCATTTCAGAACGAAAAGGGGAGTACATCTCCCTGGTGTTCTATCTTCCGCTTTTTGAGCTCTACCGGATGCTATTCCTCAAGCTGATAAGGATTGCTGCCCTCTTGCAAGAACTCTTCTTTCGCTGGTCGTATCGTGACCCTTTTGCCCCGGAGAAAGTCCGAAACCAGATAGAGGTATACTAGCTTCATGGTAGCCATAACGCATCACCTGCGATTCCTATGCGGAATGCTGGCCTTGGGACTCCTCCCTGCCTGCGCCACGGTAGGGGTGCGCAAAGCGCCTCCCCCTCTCCCGGCCGATCCCTTTGAGCGGGCCCTGATGGCCTATGTGCGGGGAGACCTGGAGCAGGCAACGGCTGATCTGCAGGAGGTGATCCGCTCCCATCCGGAGGACCTGCGGGCGCGAGACCTGCTGCAGGCCGTGTACCAGGAGAAGGGGGGCTCTCTGGCCCTCTCTCCTCCCCCTCCTCTCACCCTCCTCCTCCCCCAACCGGCCAGTCCGGAGCGCATCATGCAAATCGTCTTGGGACGCAACCCTGAGATCCGGAAGGCCATCTTCCAGATCATAGAAGCCCGGGCCCGCCTGCGAGAGGCCCAGGTAGACTTTGGCCCTGAATTCTCTCTCCTGACCCGCTTTCATCCCCTGGGTGTTTTTACCACCCTGACCCAGTCGATCCTGGACGGTATCTGGGGGAGAAAGGCACGGATGCACCAGGCAGAGGAGTCCCTATTGGCCTCAGTAGCCAATTATACCCGGGTGAGAATGGCCATCCTCGATAGCGCCCTGAACTCCTATCTTCAATTCCTGGAAGCAGAAGAGCTGATAGAGGTCCTGAAAGCCGAACTCCAGGTGCGAGAGGAACAGCGCCGGGTGGCCTCCCTCCGCTCCCAGCACGGCACTCTGCTCTCCCCGGATCTCCTGGCCATCGAACAAGGGCTGGCCGCAACGCAGCAGAAGCTGGCAGAAGCCCGGAAAAGTCTCGAAGTGGCCAGGACCACCTTAAACGGCCTGATGGGAAGGAGGGTCGACGCTCCCCTCTCCCTCCAGCCCAAGCGGGTGGTGGTGGCTGTCCCGGAAGATGTCCGGCAGGCGATCACCCGTGCCCGGTCTCAACGCCCAGAGCTCCAGGAAGCCCAGGCTCAACTGGCCGAAGCCCAGGCCGGACACGAGATCATCAGGACCCGGCTCCCCCGCATAGAGTTGCGCACCACCTATGGAGCTTCGAGCAGGGAAGGGAGGGGCGATTTTTTCATGGGATCGAGTACCGGGCTGCGCTTCTCCACCCCTCTCCTCATCTGGCCCCTGCAAAAGGCGAGGTCGGCACGAGAGGCTGCCCTGGTGAAACAGCTCGAGATGGAGGTGGCGGCCTGGCAGACACGACTGGCCGTGGAGGCGGTGGAGGCCTACCAAAAACTGCAAGAAGCGCAAAAACGCTTTGTCACAGCGGTCAAGCAGAGCGAAGAGGCCAGGGAAGCGCTGCGTATCGCCCGGGCAGTTGACCGGTGGGGGAAAGGAGAGGAACGGTTCACCCTCCTGGCCGCCCAGATCAAGCAGAGCGAAGCACACCAGCAGCTCATCCGCCGGGACTACGCCATCCAGCGGGCCTCCCTGCAACTGCAGCGGGTCATGGGGACCCTGCCGGAACGGGTCATATTCACGTCGCCAGCCCCCAACAGACAGGAGGAGGACCGCTCTCCCCGTCCCCACCCGGATCGTGCCCTGTGGGCCTGGCACCCGGCCTTCCTCCAGGAGCCGCAGGAG
>RFHZ01000076.1 GCA_003696125.1 Nitrospinota bacterium | reverse complement strand
CGGAGAGAGTACTTATGAAACAGATGAAGCTGCTATCTCCTACAGGACATCTGGGACTTACCCCTCTTGAGAAGGGGAGTTTTTACGAAGGGATTAAGCACCAGCCTGATCTGATTGCTGCCGATTCCGGAAGTTGTGACATCGGTCCCTATCCCCTGGGAGCCGATACCCACGCCAGCCCAGAGGAATGGCAACGACACGATCTCGAGGTAATGCTGCTCGAGTCGCGCAAGCTGGGAATTCCTATGATTGTTGGTTCCGCTTCAGATACCGGTACCAACCGAGGGGTTAATCAGTATGTGGCTTTGATCAAAGAGATTGCCCGTGAGCATCACCTTCCCCCCTTTACCCTTGCCTATATCTATGCTGAGGTAAGTCCGGATTATCTGCTGGAGCGATTAAAGCGAGGTGAACGGATCGAGGGATTACAGGGGCGACCTGATCTTACACCAGAGGTGGTTCGACGTACAGACAGAATTGTGGCCCAAATGGGAGTAGAACCGATCATCCGTGCGTTAGACCAGGGGGCAGATGTCATTATTACAGGGCGGACCAGTGATGCCAACATCTTTGCCGCCCCGGCCATCCGGGCAGGATTTCCGAAAAACCTGGCTTACTATATGGGCAAGGTGCTCGAATGTGCCTCGTTCTGCGCTGAACCGTTTATGGGAAAAGAGAGTGTCATGGGGACACTGACTGAGCAGGAGGTCTTTGTCGAGCCAATGCATCCTCAACAACGATGTACTCCTGCGTCTATCGCCAGTCATGCCATGTATGAACGGATCGATCCATTTTTTGAACATGTTGCAGGGGGTGTACTCGATATGCGGCAATGTAACTACGAGCAGTACACCGATCGCATCACGCGGGTGACGGGACCTCGCTTTACCGAAAGCTCGGTCTACAAGGTGAAGCTGGAGGGAGCGGGAAAGGTCGGTGAACGGGCTCTGGCCATTGTGGGCATTCGCGATCCGGCCACGATTTCGTACATCGATCAACTCCTCACCTGGTCGCGCACGAAAGTCCGGGAGCGCTTCGGCGAAGGAGATTTTCAGGTCTTCTATCACGTCTATGGTCGCAACGGGGTCATGGGCGACCTGGAACCACAGAGAGTTATTACTTCTCAAGAACTCTGTATCGTTACCGAAGTGGTGGCACCAACGTTCGAAGCGGCTGAAGAGATCTGTGCCCTCGCCTCGCGGAATCTCTTCTATGCCCGCCTGCCAGAAGTGAAAGGTACGGCTGGAACTGCGGCCTTGATGGCAGACGAGATTCTACGTGGCAAGGCAGGATACGAGTGGACGATTCATCATCTCCTTCCTTTAACGGATCCGCTCGAGCTCTTTCCCATAACCCTGGAGCAGGTAGGAGGGTAAGCATGAGCTATCGCAAGTTGCGAGACCTGGCGTCAACGATCCGGAGCAAAAATGCCGGAGTCGATCACATCACCTTTGATATCATCTTTAAAGATCAAGAGACGTACGAGCAGGTCAAAAAGAGTGGTGTGTTAAGT
>RFHZ01000750.1 GCA_003696125.1 Nitrospinota bacterium | reverse complement strand
GTGACCTGCTGCGTCGCGGCCTCCTCTTCGGGTTCTGGATGGCACATGAAACCGGGACCATGGCCGGGTCGGCCTGGTTTGTGGATCAAAACTGGGATCGACTCCGCGAGCACGCGGTGGCCTATCTGCAGATCGATCAGCCGGCGATTGTGGGGAGTTCACGCTGGGGAGCCGGTTCCAATGTGGAGCTCCGTCGCTTCCATCAGGCCATCGAGCGCCGTCTCCTCGGTGATCGGCCTTTCCACTGGCACCGTGCCCATAAAACCGGGGATTCGTCCTTCTTCGGTATCGGTATCCCGATGATCGCGGCCAATACCGGATACACCGAGGCCGAACTGCAGGCAACGGCCCTGGCCACGCTGGGCTGGTGGCATCACTCACTGGAAAACACCATCGATAAACTCGATTGGGAGTTGATGGACCTCCATCTCAAGATCTACGCCGCCTATCTCTGGGAACTGTGCACCGCACCGGTGCTCCCCTTTGAGTTTGTCAGTGTGGCCGAGCAGTTCAAAGAACGGCTGGAAGAGCTACGCACGGCTGGACAGACGATCGGTCTCGATGGAGCCATCAGACGGGCAGAGGATTTCCGGGAAGCAGCGGCACGCCTGGATGAGGCGGTACAGGGCTGGCAGGAACGCTATCGCTCCGGCGCGGTCAAGGATGAAGAGCCGGCCGCATTGCTCAATACCTGCATGAAACGGATCAGCCGCCTCCTGGTACCCCTGGCCAGCACGGCCAAGGGGACATACGGCCATGATCCGTACGGCTATACTCCCCAGACCACCATGATCCCCTCTCTCTACGATGTGCCCAGGTTGGAGAACTTACCCCCGGATAGTGAGGAGCGCTGGCAACTCGAAACCCAGTTGGTGCGAGAACGGAACCGGATTGCCGATGCGCTGGGGGATGCGCGCTGGATAATCGAGCAGACTTTAGCCCGGTTACAGTGATCGGGGACAGGGAAAACATAAGACAAAGGGGCAGTGGATGTCTGGTAGGGCACAGCGCGCTGCACCCCTACTCGCTGAACGCTGAACACTGAAGGGACAAAGGTGGACCGGTGGCTGCAGAAGAGAATTCGACACTCCGTCGTCGTATCATTGAACTGCTGAGCGGAAGAACGCTGAGTACCCGGCAGATCTCCCAGATCCTGGGTATCACGGAACGAGACGTGCTGGGACATCTCGATCACGTGGCCCGGTCGGTGGCACCTAAACAGCGTCTGGTCATGGAACTACCGGTCTGCCGGCGATGCGGGTTCTCTTTCCGTAAACGGGAGAAGTGGC
>RFHZ01000749.1 GCA_003696125.1 Nitrospinota bacterium | reverse complement strand
TAAGGTGGTGCTGGCCACCACCAAGGATCGCCAGCATCGTATCTATCTGGGCAAAGGGATATACGCCGAAGTCACCCTTCGTTATGTTGCCAAACACTACCGCTGCTGGGAATGGACCTATCCAGACTACCGGACCCCGGAATACATCCAGACCTTTGAAGCCTTACGGAAGCTCTACCACCGCCAGCTCCTCACCCAACACCGTCCGTAAGCCAACTCCTCCGGATCATCGGTCAGGGACAATGGGAAGGAGCAGCATCTATCTCGACCCGCGTATTTGCAGCTTCTTCGCTACTTTGGAGCTGTCTAAGCGGTTTCACTTTTCTCTGCCATACGTTATAATACGGGTATCAGGTTATACTGCTCAGGAGAAGGAGAACCTTTCGCCAACCCCCTCCAGGCTGTAAGAGCGGTAAAAAGAGGAGACAAGGAGAGGAGAACATGCGGAAAGGGGTAACATGAACAGTGCCTTGGTTAAAAAAGTGGTAAAGCTGGTTATGGGGTGGACGTTTATCCTGTTGGGTATCGTGGGAATCTTCCTCCCCATCTTGCAAGGCTTCCTCTTCCTTGTGCTCGGACTGCTCCTCCTCTCCTCTGAAAGCAAGACGGCACGACGGATTCTGGACTACCTCCGTACCCGCTATCCCCGCGAATACGCAAAGATACTCGCCCTGAAAACCCAATACCTGCAGGGGGAAGGATTCCTGATGGTGTTCAGCACTTTGGGAAACCTCCTTCTGGCCAGTGGCGGCATATCCCTGGGTCTCTTTACCCACAGTGCCACCCTCTTTGCCCTGGGACTCTTTGCCCTCAGTCTGGGAGGGGTTTCGCTTTTTACCATTAAACGCTTTTACACCGTGGTGCGCCTGCCCCAGACCCCGCTGGCCTGGAATCGTAGGCGGAGGCAATGCTTCTGGCTCTTAGCCGGGTCGATTGCGCTGCTTAGCATCAACCTGACCGTAGTCCTTGTGCGGGTGATATACGGTCTCCTCCACCCCGTTCCTCTCCACTCCCTGCCCGCCCTTTCCACCGGCCTCCTCCTGATGGGGACAGGGTATCTCGCCTTGCTCCTGCTTATACGACGGGAGCTGAAACCGCTCTCCTCCTCTCTCCCCTCCCGATCACATGTGATGGCCCTGGCCTTTCCCCCTGTGATGGCCCTGGGTAACACCGGCCTCGGGACCCTGGGGACCCTCCTCTCTGCCCTCACCGGTACCCCTCTCTTCGATCTGGGCACAGCACTGCTGGGATGCGGCTTCCTCGCCGGCCTGGGAATAAAAATTACCCGAGACTATCTCTCCTCCTTTGTGCAATCAGAGGTCACAGCTTCCACATACCAGGCGTGCTACCGGCTCCTCAA
Organism: Nitrospinota bacterium; assembly: GCA_003696125.1. GTDB lineage: Bacteria > Tectomicrobia > Entotheonellia > J063 > J063 > J063. The sequence goes on along the minus strand of RFHZ01000749.1, from coordinate 7,842 downwards.
GCAGTCTCCTCATGTGCAGGAGGTCTTTTCCCTCCACCTCCTCCCCCTGGCCTTTCACCAAAAAGCCGTCCTGGTCCAACTCCAGCTGAGCCCGGCCCTGAGTCCAGAAGAGCTCAACCAGAGCCATCAACAGATCGAGGAAGCCATCAAGGCGAACATCCCCTCCTGTAGCCGGGTATTTGTCATTCCCCTGACCCCGGCAATAGACGCGACCAACCAGGTTTAGGCTCCACCTGCAGAACAAACTCCCTGCAGGGGGAAATACGGGGCAAAGTCCCCTTCAACTCTCCGTGAGCAGGCACTCCATTTCTCTTTCCAGAGCGGTAAAGATCGCCTCCTGAGAAAACTGGCGGGCAAAAAGGACATTCTGCTGGCGGATCTCCTGCCGGAGGGCAGAGTGGCTCACCAGAAAATCGATTTTAGCTGCGATCTCCCGGTGCATCTGCTGTTCATCGCTGGAAGGGGCAAAGGTCAGGTAGCGGAGATTCAGAGGCCCCACGGTCTCCTCTGCTCCCCCGCAATCAATGGTACGGCTGTGGGGCAAGATGATCGGACAACCGGCTGCAGAAGCGTTGACACAACTGTTGGACAGCGCCTCCACGAACTCCTCCCGTGGGATAGCAGGATGCACCATGAGGGTGGCAGCACGACAGAAGAGGGGAATGAGGTGCGGAGGGATGAAACAGAAATGCAGATCCGGGATCTGGAGCTTTTCTGCCAGTTTGCGTAGCGCCTCCTCCTCTGGTCCTGCTCCGGCCAGAATAAAGGTCAATTCTGAAGCATGCCGGACATGTTTGATCGCTTCGATGAGCAGGTGCACACTCTTATCCCGGTGAAAGCGGCCAAAGTAGATGACCCATTTCTTGGTGAGATCGACGCTACGCATCGTATCCCGCAGGACCGGTTGAGAAACCAGCATGCGCTTGAGCTCTACACTCTCTGCCTTGTATGTCAGATACTCCGGGAGCATGGGGAAGGGAGGCGTGGGCAGCACCCCAGAGACCTGCACCCCAAACCGCTGGACATAGGCGCGTAACCAGCGGGAGAGGACATAAATCCTGTCCGACTCCTGGAGGGCAAGGGTAAACACCCGGGTCATCTCTTCCCAGAGAGGACCGTAGAGCTTGCGGTAGACCGAGGCAGGATTGAGCCCGTTAATACCATCCGTCCCCCGGATAAAGGCTATCGATCTATACCCGAGCGCTCGCTTGAGATGATTGACCGGTAAGATCCAGGGGAAAACATAGATCGACATGACGATATCGATCCCTCCCATCAGTCGAGAGGCTTGTAGAATGGCCGCTTCCGTATCCAGAGAGGTAAAGGGGAAAGGGACTTTGGGAAGATCACGGGGAAAGATCCAGAGATGATGGAAGCGGTCTGATGTGGGGGGGAAGACGATCGGCATGGGGGAGGTGCACTCCTCGGTGGAGACCACGCGGGGAGTGATTAAGGTGACCTGATGTCCCTTTCGCAAGGCGTATTTAATAAACGGATCGGTAAAGCCGAGCGAATGACCGGCAAGATAGCTGCGCTGATTCTCTTCCGGAAATCCGTACGGGGTCTTGCCAATAAGCACGATTTTCACACATTTCCCTCTCTGTTGATGGGGGAACTACCCTGTTTTTCGATGTGGGCAACAAGCATAAAGGTATTGGCCAGGCGGCGATCCTTCCACCTCTTGTCACACCAGGCTACCAGAAATACCAACGGCTTAGCAAGAACAGGAGAGACTTTCCGCCAGCAAAAACGGAGGAGAAAATAGGTCTTGAGCAGACAGGGAGCCGGCCAGAAACGGAAGGTGACCTTTACCCCTGGGGGCAGCAGGGCAGCGATCTCTTCTGGTCCATACCCATCATACCCCGGTTCCCGGTGTCCCCACTGCCAGTGGGTACGGGCGGTAAGAGAAGCAGGAAAGAGCCGCATCCCCTTATGGGGAGTGGAGAGAACCAAAAGCCCTCCTGGCTTCAGTACCCGCAAGAGAGAATCTATAAATGCCGTCTTATTCCTGACATGCTCGATGACATCAAAGGCATAGATCGTATCAAAGACCTCATCCGGAAAAGGGAGGGCACAGGCATCGGCACAGACCATAGGAATACGGGCAGCAGGGGAGACGTGCAGGTCTACCCCGATCCGCACTCCATGGGGGAAGAGGGAGAGGTAGTACCCGTCAAAGCTCCCCACGTCGAGCACATAGCCTCCCCGGGGAACAATACCCATATACTGCATCACCCGGGATCGATAATAGGTGCCGAGCCTCATGCCACACCTCGTTCCCGTACACGGGAATACAACGCTTCCAACTGGTCAATCTGCCTCTCCAGCCGGAATTTTTCCACCACCACCTGTCGTCCCTTGCGGCCCATCTCCTGCCGTAAACCGGGCTGGGAGAGGAGCAGGAGGAGCTTTTCCACCAGACAGTCCACATCCCTCTCTGCACAGAGCAACCCATTATACCCTGAAGTGATCAATTCTGGAATACCGGCATGATAAGTCGCCACTACCGGCAATCCTGTGGCCTGCGCTTCCTTGAGCACCGAGGGGACTCCCTCTTTATCCCCATTGGCTGCGGTGACAGCCGGATGTAAAAAGAGGTCGGCTCGTTGCAGCTCGGCTATGACACGCTGCTGTGGTTGGGGTCCCAGCAACACCACACGCTCCTGCAGCCCCAGCCGCTTGATCTCGTATTCGATATCCCCCTGCAAGGGACCATAGCCGATGATCCGATACTCCAGGTCAGGACAGAAGGACAGCACCCGGGCAAAGGCCTCCAGGGCATAACGATACCCCTTCTTCTCTACAAAACGGCCCACAGAGAGGAGAACCAGGTTTCCTCCCCTCTTCTCTCGCTCTACCAGCGGGAACTTGGTGAGATCAATCCCCACGTACTGGACTTCCAGTTTCTCTGCCGGACAGTGTAACCGGAGCAGATCCTGCTTCTGGTCCTCTGAAATGGCCGTTATGGCATCGGCTTTGGCAAACACCTCCTGATAGAAGGTAGGATCCTGGCGGGGAATGGCCGAAGCATCCCGACCATAGAAAGAAGCGATAAAGGGGATTTTTAGCCGATCACGCAAGCCGATGGTTGCCGCGGCCCGATGCCCAAAATGGGCGTGCAGGAGATCAAAGGGAGCCGCAGCCTGCAGAGAGGTAAAGTCCTCCTCCAGATAGTGGGTACGACGCAGGAGGGCATACTGCTGCACCTCTTCGTGTACCACCTCCTCCTGCGGATCGATAAAGGCAAAGATCTCGATATCATGGCCGCGACGGAGCAAGGCCGTGATCTGATCCAGAATAAAGGTCTGGGAGAGGATAGGAAAGTAACCGGTGATAAAGGCAATACGCATATTGTTGATCCCCGTTTCTGTTTAAGTAGCTATTACAACTCTTTTGCACTCTGATACCTCCTGTGGCCATGCGTGACCGAAAAAACTTTTTACCGCCGAGCCCGCGGAGATCACCGAGAAGAATGAGCAAGAAGAGGCTTTGCGTGCTCGGCGTCCTCGGCGGTGCAGACCTGTAGACAGCGCTGGATTCGTGGGACAGAAAAGTGTGCAAAATGTCAGTCATAGTTACTGAAAACAGTCTGTTAATAACCATTTGCCGCTTTCTACATTCCGACCTGACCTGCACAGCCCTCTTACGAACCGGGCACGCTCTACAGGACCAGCAAAGGGAGGAGGAGTTTTCCCCGTTTTTGCCCTGGTCCTTTGGCACCCATATTGATCGTCTCGTACAGGTCGTCTTCCTCCCAAATGACCTTTCCCCGCACCGCAATCCCCTCGATGTCATAGGAGAGCCTTCCACTCGTGAATATGTCAAAGCCGTATTTGACCGGTAATACGGTCATTCTCCCCTGCAGAGGGAGGGGGAGAAGGGTGACGTACGGTGGCCTGAGCTCCTGTAACAATCCCTGGCCCGTCAGCTTTTTGATCTGATCTTCCCACCGGGCTTTCGAGAAATCTCTCCCGAACACGGTACCACTGCCTCCAGCGCCCGTCAAGGTCTTCAAAACCAGCCTCTCCCGCTCTTGCAGGGCATAACTCTCTTCCCCAGCGGTCAAGAGCCGGGAAGGAGGGAGGATACGGGAAAGAAGGGACTGTTCGGCAGGAGAGAGGGCAAGAGAGGAACGATAATCCGGGTCGGAGAGCAATACCTGGATCATTTTGTTATCCGCCACCTCGGCCGCGGGGGGGGTATCGAGAAGGATCCGTCGATCAAAATAGGCCTCGAAGAGGGGAGCAACATAGGCATAATCTTCTATACGCGCCAGCTTTTCAAAGCGAAAAACCATCTCCACCGGTTCCTCCTCGTAGAACAGTTGACCGTTCCGATAACACCACCCCTGCTGATTATCCGCAATGCGGATCCGGAGAGGAGGGTAATGCTGTGGAAACCACTCTACCAGTTGCCGGAAACAACGCTCTTCCCGCTGCGGATGATCGGAACGCGTCCAGAGAAAGAGGGTCGGCCGGGGAAGCGCCTCTTTCCCCTTCCACTGCCGATAGGTTTGATAAAACCAGCGCAGCCTCTCTCGAAAGGGATAATGGAGCCTGAGAGCAAAGCCGGTCCCGGTCAGCATCCGGTACAACGTGCTCTGCCGGAAGAAGAGCGCCAGCAGATCCCCGATTTCCCGCAGCCCCCCCTTGATCCGATTCTCTTCCACCAGCCAGCTTCGCATGGTAGGCAGCTCCAGGAAGAAATCGAGGCGTCCGTTGATCGGTCCCAGATCTCCCCGCCGTCTCTTCCATTCCTCCAGAATCCCTAACGTCGTCTTCCCCAGTCCCCACGCAGCCAGCGGGGAAAGAGAAGGGGCAGCAATAAGCAGCCGGTGGAGAATCTGCCTGATCGCCTTGTTGACGGTATAGGCACATCGCCGGACCCACATCTCATGCTGGATACCATAGCAGAGAGGCGCCGGAATGATATCCAGGTCTTCAGGAGGAGAAGGCTCTCCCGGAAACTCCCAGGGGAAAGAGCCCTGGGTAAAAGCGCGCAAGTCTTCCAGAAAAGAAGCGGCGGCCTCGGTCTGTTCGAGGAAAAAGCGCTGTACCAAAGCCTGGGCCTGCTGATACTTTTCCATTCTACCGCTTTGCTCCCTCACTGAGCTTCTGAAACACTACCCCCTCGGCTTTAAGGAAACGAAGGCAGTGCCGCAGTCGTTGAAGATCGTCCCGACTCCGAAAATGCTCATGGTGTAGAAGGAGTCCTAGCGGTTCTACGCGGGAACGGAGGGCCTGCCATTCGCTTTGCCATTCGGTTTCTCTCTTCACCACCCACCCCTGCTGGTCTCGTCGCAACAGATTCAGATGGACCGGGAGTACCCGCAAGGGGTAGGCATCGCGTTCCGGGATTTTGTGCGTATGCTTGGTGGAGAAACAGGTGAAACGAAGCGCAGCCAGCACCCGGAGTGTATCCCTGGTATAGCGGTGCCAGGGAGGGGTGAAACAGGGGACGACCCGAGCCCCAAAGCGGGTGTAGAGGAGATGCTGTCCCCGTTGAATATCCTGATATTGCTCTGCATAACTCCGGCCTGGACCAAACTCTCCCTCTCCACCGTAGTCGAGGTGTTGCCAGCCGTGTTGGTGAATTTCTACCAGGTCTGGGTATTCCTCGAGTAACCGCTGGAGCCAGGCCTCACAGGCAGGGGTAAGACGGGCAGGGATCACGGCGTGACTCACCGGAACCTCTTCCTGCAGGAGCAAGGTGCTCACCTGCTCGAGCTCTGGGGTAAGCGGCCCTACATCATCGTTACGAACAAAGACTATCGGCATGCCGAACTTTCCTCTAACAGGGCCAGAATCGCCTGAGCAGCACAGTAGTTCCCTACGGAGATAGGCAGGGACTGTAGACGTCTCTTCATCCTGTCCAGCTCTTCCCGTTTTTCGTATAAATGCACTATCTGCTCAACAAGCTGGTGTGGTGAGAAGTCCCGCAGGACGATGAGACCTGCCTGCTGCTCCAGATAGGCAGCCCGCCGGTACTGGTCATCAATCTTTGTTTCTACCGGAACGAGGATACCGGGACTCTGCAGCAGGATCCGCTCGTAGCAGGTGTTATACCCGGCTTCGGAGACGAAGAGATCGGCCCGTTGCATGAGGGTGAAGATCTCCCGCTCAAACGGTACCACCTCGATCCGCGTTCGCCGTGCAAAGGTGACCGGCTGCCTGTGGCCCATGCCGGTGATGACAACGCAGCGTACATCTGCATAGCGGCGAACCAGCTCTTGACATCCCCGGTTTACCATGTCCAGGAACCGGATCGTATCATCGTTTTCGTTTCCCCCTCCGGCCGAGAAGAGGACCACAAACTCCTCCTCCCTGATTCCATACCGTTGATAAACCGCCTCCTGATCCTGCCCAGAGGGAAGTCGCAGCAAGGGTCCGGTAAAGAGCAGTTTCGGTCGTATCGACTCGGGAAGCAGGTAGGAGGGAAACTCGGCCGGGTGATGAGGGACCAGCACCAGATCAAAATAAGTCAAGACCGGCTTACGTAACCATTCCTGCAACACCTGTTCCTTGCGGTCCCGCATGATCCAGACCTGCCTGATCCCCTGGGCAGCAAAGAGGGGAACCAGGGCTTCGACAAAGATCGTATCGTAGACCAGTACCTCTGGTCGATGCTGCATGATATGGTGTTTGACTCGCTCAGCCCCCTCGGCTGTCAATTTGCGTGTGGTCGGGGTTGCCCCGTCCCAGCGGCTCGGAGGGAGGTTCCAATACGGGATGGTCACACCGGCAAGAAACGACTCTGCCAGATCAGAGTTCACCAGCAGAGATGGCGCAACCGCTGTTGAACAGGCCTGGAGACTTTGCGCCAGGATCAGGCCCCGGTTGAGATGTCCCAACCCGGCATGATTGATGATGACCAGCAAGATGCTTGCCCGATGCATGTCCTGCTTCTCCACTTGCTCTCTCCGTTGGAATCCCTCTACCTGAACCACCGTTGCCATCCTGGATACCTGATACCTCTCACGACAACCGCTCTATGGTAAGAGCGGCTTCAACCGCGACTCTAGTCGCACATAAATTCGCTCCTGCCAGAAGAAGGTAATCCCACAGGTGGCATCTCACGACAGAATTAGCAACGAGTATCTGTAGTATAGAGAGCAAATACTATACCAGCTTTCCTAATCGCTGGCAAGAGCCTCTCTACGCATCTCTTCCTCTCTCCGTCCCTCCGCTTCTCCTGCGAGATGACGGTTTTTTTCCATCAATACCCCTCTCTTCTGACAGCTTTTCTCTAACAGCAGATCAGGGAGTGCAGATAGCCAGCAGCCGGGAGTGATGATGCTCGAGCCGTACCTCTCCGAAGTAGGGGGTGAGGAGCCGGGCCAGCGATTCCTCCGTATACTTCCGCTGATGCTCCGGTTCTTCCTCGGGTCCCAGTATGTTATCAGGAACGGCAAAGAGCGCTCCCCGGGCCTCCTGATGGGTGAGCAGGTAGCGCACCTGGACAAGGAAGGGATGTTCATCGCTGAGGTGTTCGAGCAGTTCGGTGGCAACAACATAGTGCGGTTTGTAGCCCCACAACCGGGAAAGGAGGTGGGGAGGACAGGGAAGCGGTGAGGCGATGCCAGAGAGTCCCTGGGACTGGAGCAGGGCGATAGCCTGATCCGAGATGTCCACGCCCAGGCAGATGCACCCCTTTTCCTCCTGCAGTCGTTTCAACAGGACCCCGATGCCGCAGCCCAGATCGATGACGCGACTCTGGGAGGGGATGAGATCGACGATTCGATCAAAGAGAAAGCGATAGGTACGCCAGGTATGGAGTCCCTCCTCCTGCCAGATTCGATTCCAATACTCTCGTGTATTGATATTTGGTCGCATAAGGTTCCTG
>RFHZ01000748.1 GCA_003696125.1 Nitrospinota bacterium | reverse complement strand
GTAAGGGTAGGTGGGCGATTCACATTGAACACCGTCCAGCGAAAAGTCACACTGGCGGTCAGGGTGCCATCGCTGACCGTGACCGTCACCGTATAAGGGCTGCCTGCGGCGGCGGTAAAGGCGATGGTCCCGCTGATCACCCCGCTGGCCGCATCGATCCCCAGGTCCGGGGGCAGGCCGGTGGCACTGAAGACCAGCGCATCCCCATCCGGATCATTAGCCACCAGCGGCAGAGAGATCGTCTCCCCTTCCTGGCTGCTCTGATCCCCCGGCGAGGAAAAGAGGGGAGCATCGTTGACCGGGATAACGGTAACGGTGACCGTAGCCGTAGCACTCCCCCCCTGTCCGTCGCTGATCGTATAGGTAAAGGTATCGGTTCCGTGAAAGTTCTCCTGAGGGGTATAAGTCACCGTACCGTCGGCATTGTCCACCACTCTCCCGTGCGCAGCCTGCGTCAGATCTACCACGATCAGTGGATCGTTATCAGCATCGAGGTCGTTCGCCAGCAGATCGATATCCACAGGAGTATCTTCCTCCGTCTCTGCCGTGTCATCTACGGCAAAGGGAGGACGATTTCCCGGTGGAGGGGGGCCTCCCACCGTATAGAAGCTGAGGGAGGAAAGGGTAGCGATTATCCTGTTGTTAGCGGTATCCACCCTCTGATCAGGCAGGGGTTGCCACACATTGAGCCCGGCATTAAACCGGAAGAGCGTCAGGGCCGTCTCCTCTATGCCGGTAGCCTGGAGTAAGGTTTCATCGTAAGGGAACTCCAGGGTAACCGGCCGGGTGAAGAGGATGCCGCCTGGAGCAAGGTCGACCACAGGTCCCACCCTCTCTCGTCGATCTGGTAAGACTGAGAGCCCTGTCTGCCCTTCCGTATCCTGCGGTATTTCTACCACAGAGGCAGAGAGGGTGGTATCCTGGGCTAAGGATCCGGGTGGGATGGCCAGGCGGAGTCCATTTAGCGAGGGCTCACTCACGATGAGTTCTCCACCAGTAGTCGCATTGACGAGAGTCGAGGCCACGACCCGGATGGCAAAGAGGTCGATGGTGATACTCTTCTCCTCTCCAGGAGCCACACTGATCGTCTGCTCCCCCCGGAATATCGGTTCTCCCTGCTGGTTTTGCGCCTCTACCACGAAGAGGTGATCGATGCCAGCTTCGATCTCCACCCTGACGCTACCAGTTTCCAGAGGGATAGGGATCGGACTGGTAGGAATCTCTTCTCCGCGGGCCCTTATGTGCAAGATCAGGGTTGCCACTTCAGGAGGGATGTCGGCGGTGCGTTGCCAGAGCGGCTCGGTATCCTGCTCTAGTTTGGCACTTGTCCGCCCTCCTACCTGTATCAACACCACCCCTTTGTTGGCCTGGGAGAGGGAGCCTCCACTTCCTCCACACCCGCTTAAACCGGTGAAGAACAAAAAGAAGAGGAGGGACAGGAGGGAGAACCCCTTCACTCTTGGCGGGTCAGTTCTCAGGATGATTTCTGCTCGCATACCTTCTCTCACCCTTACCGTCCCGGAAACCGTATCCGGATGGAAACATGCCCTTTAGCCGCCTGTTCTCCGGCTGTGGGAATCTGGACATCGGTCTGAGATGATGGCGGTGTTACCGTAGGGCTGGTAGGCACGACCAGGCCGGTTTCAACAGCAGTTTCAATGTTTTGTATCACCTCCAGGGGAGGCGGAGGGAGAGCCGGAAGAGGGGCAGAAGGGGGCTGTTCTGGAGCAGGAGTAGGAGTCACCTCAGCAGTCTTCTCCCCCCCTTCCTGCTCCGGTACCGGTGTGACCTCTTCCTCCTCTGCAGCCTTGGCCTGGGTAAGAGCCTGTTCCTCTGCCTCATCAGCCTGTTCCCACTGGGGAACCTCTGCCGGCTGCAGAGGAAGTCCGGCCGCCTTGATATCGCCACCCGGAGCTTCTGTCCCCTGCGGAGGGGGCTCTGGAGGCGGTTCCTCAATGATCCGTGTCTCTCGTTTCAACCTGTCCAGAGCAGGAGGCGGGACCAGAACAGGAGGAG
>RFHZ01000747.1 GCA_003696125.1 Nitrospinota bacterium | reverse complement strand
GGGAAAACTCTATGTCATCGGTGGTCTGACCGGCATGCGCTTTGCCCCGGTCAATACGGTCTTTGTCTACGATCCCCGGGCCGATCGCTGGAGCCCCAAAGCGGCCATGCCAGCAGCAAGAGGAGCCCTGGCCGTTGCCGTGATCGACGGGAAGATTTATGCTGCCGGGGGCTCACCGGCAGCACGGGAACAGGACTTTGCCGTCTATGACCCGGAAAGGGATACCTGGACATCCCTCCCCCCCATGCCCACCCCGCGCAACCATCTGGCCGCAGGGGCTATGAACGGGAAATTCTACGCGGTAGGGGGACGCAGCGGGGGAATCGGGGGGATCACAGATGCGCTGGAGGTCTATGATCCGGCCACCAATACCTGGACAGCAAAGACTCCCATGCCTACGGCACGCGGGGGTATCGCCGGTGCCGTGGTGAAGGACTGTCTCTATGTGTTTGGCGGAGAGGGAAACCCGAACCACCCAACCGGTGTCTTTGCCCAGAGCGAGGTGTACAATCCACAGACCGACACCTGGCAGGGGCTGCCGCCGATGCCTACCCCGCGTCATGGGATCGGTGCCGCCGCCATTGCCGATCGGATCTACATCCCGGGTGGCGCCGAGGTGCAGGGGTTTGGGGTGAGTGCCGTGCACGAGGCCTTCCAGGTAGAGAAGACGCTGAACTGCACGTTACAGACGAGCCAGACAGACTATGCTCCTGGTGAGACGGTGATCGTTTCCACCTTTCGCCTGGCCAATGGAGGGACAACACCGGTACCGGTCGAGCTGAAAGTCTGGCTGGAGCCCCCCACCAGCCCACCGGTCTCTCTGGTAAACAGGGGGGCAGAGGGGACGTTGTCTCTGCCGGCAGGGTTTGACCGGGACTTCGCACCGATTCCGCTCTTCCAGGTAACCGGGGAGACGCCTCCCGGGACCTATGCGCTGGGGTGTCGCCTCCTCCACCCGGTCACCGGTTCCCTCCTGGCCGACAACCTGACGCAGTTCATGGTACCATAGGCCTTTCCCCCGCTTTTCCCCTCCCCTTCCTGTCCTGCCGGGGCAGGAGGCGTGTGGCCAGATAGACCGGGAGAGAGGCGAGCCCAGGGACGGTACCCGGATCAGCAATAACCAGGCTCAAAGGCCTGCTAAAGGCGTGTGTTAAGCAGAGGATAGGTGAAGGTATGGCCATCAAAATCCGGTGTGATATCTATAAAGAAGCGATCAATGCCCAGGGCCGCAACGAGGTCGATTACGGGTTCTTTGAGGT
>RFHZ01000746.1 GCA_003696125.1 Nitrospinota bacterium | reverse complement strand
TTTATCTCTAACACAGTACCGCCTCTCTGTCAAGCACTTTTTCCTTGGCACTCCTGCCTCGCACCAGTCTCCAAAAGGCTTTATCCCCTGTTCAACCCTTTTCTCCCCGCACCCGGCACTGCCTCCGGGGCTACACCACCGGGAAGGCAGTGTTTTGGGGCTGGTGCTTCCCGGCAGTCTTCTCCAGTCTATTGTAACCGCTGCAGGCACTCTCTTACCACCTTCATTTCTGCTTTGACTACCCTGGCCGCGCTTTCCAGGGAGAAGAGGGAAAAGGAGCGGAGACACCTGCCGGCCAGGGAGAACGGTCCGAGTAAGAGCGAGGGGAAGGGGCGGACGACTCGAGGAGCCGCAGCGGTCTTCTCTGTCTTTCTCGAGAGTATGCCTGGGGCAAAGGAGGGTTTCCGGCCGGCCAGGCGAAAGAGTCTGGCCACTTCTGCTCTGGGCAGGGGGAGCGGTTCACCGACCTGCCTGGCCGTGACCAGGATCTTGGCCACATGCTCCAACTGCTCCAGCTTCTGGAAGGCCTCCTCCAGATCCTTCCCCACGGTCAGGGACCCGTGATAGGGGAGGATCAGGACATCATGCTCGCGAATGGCTCCGGCGATGACCGCGGCACCGGCATCGGTACCCGGGGTGGCGTAAGGCACGGTAGGGATAGTACCCAGGCTGTAAATCGCCTCGGGAAGGGAAAAACGGGAAAGGGAAAGCCCGGCCACGGTACAGGCCACGACAAAGGGGGGATGGGCATGGATCACCGCCCGGACATCGGGTCGCTCTCTATAGGCACAGAGGTGCATGGCGATCTCAGAGGTCGGTCGCCCCCTCCCCTCCATCTGCCTTCCTCCTATATCCACCACCAGCAGATCCTGGGGGGAGAGGGTACCTTTACACATGCCGCTGGGCGTGACCAGGAAACGCTCGGGAGCCAGCCGTACACTCAGGTTGCCATCGGTGGCTACAATCAAGCCTCTCTCATACATGCGTTTTCCGATATCGACCATCTGTTGACGTAGAATGGTGTCTGACGACATACTGCTCCCTCACTTTCCTTAAACGGGTCACCGACCCTCAGGTAAGGGCGCAGCAACGCTGCGCCCCTACACGCTATAAAAAACCAGGCACAAAGGGTTTACTCGTTACTCATTACTCATTACTCATTACTCGTTACTCATTACTCATCACTCATTACTCGTTACTCGTTTTATTCCGCCGGCCGGAACTTGGGCAAGGTGATCTCTTCGGTCACATCCTCGAAGGTAACCTCGACCGGCATGCCGATGCGTACCTTCTCTGGAGGACAATCCACGATGTTGGTGAGCATCCTGACCCCTTCTTCCAGCTCCACATAGGCCAGGATATAGGGGAGTTCATCACGAAAGCCTGCTCCCCGGTTCTGGTAGGTCACGGTAAAGGTGTACACCGTCCCCTTCCCGCTCGCCCTGACCCATTCGGTATTTCCGGAGAGACACTCCCCGCAGAGGGCACGCGGGTAAAACCGGAAGGTGCCACAATCCTTACACCGCTGGATCACCAGCTCGTGGCGTTTACACGCTTCCCAATAGGGACGGGATTCCTCATCCACAACCGGCAACGGTTTCTGATAGGTGGCCATCTTATGCCCTCCCTAAAAGCAAGGTGACCCCGCTGTGCCGGATGCCGAGCCAGCCACCGGTGCCGTGAACCAGGGCCACCTGGCAATCCTCGACCTGTCGCTCCCCGGCCTCGCCCCGCAACTGCCTGACCGCCTCGATGACCAGAAAGATGCCGCGCATGCCGGGATGGTTGGAGGAGAGACCGCCTCCATCGGTGTTGATGGGGAGTTCACCCCCCAGCGCAATCCGTCCCCCCTGCACAAAGGCCCCTCCCTCTCCCTTGGCACAGAAGCCGAGGTCTTCCAGCGTGGCCAGCACGGTGATGGTAAAGGAATCGTAGATCATGGCCATATCCACATCCCAGGGGGTGAGACCGGCACTCTGAAAGGCCCGGGCCCCGGATTGCCTGGCGGCGGTGACCGTGATGTCCCGCTGTCCCATCCCGGTATGGGCACAGGCCTCGCCGTGACCGAGGATGGTCACCGGCGGCTTGGGGAGATCGCGAGCCCGCTCCAGGGAGGTGAGGACCACCGCCCCTCCCCCGTCCGAGATCACGCAGCAGTCGAGGAGATGGAGAGGGGAGGAGATCATCCGCGAGCTCAACACATCGTCTACCGTGATCGGGTCCCGGTACTTGGCGTGTGGGTTGAGACCGGCATGCCGGCGACAGACCACCGCAATCTCGGCCTGTTGTTCCGGTGTTGTCCCGTATTCGTACATGTGTCGCTGCGCCACCAGGGCATACGCCCCCACCGTGGTGGGGCCGTAGGGGATGTCGAACTGCTCCGGCGGCTCCAGCGCTTCCCGTCCCCCGGTGCCGATCGCCCTCCCCTGCGAGGCGGCCGTGCTCCCGTACGTGATCAGGGCCACGGAACATTGACCGGTGGCGATGGCGGCGGCCGCGTGCCGGACATGGGCCACAAAGGAGGCCCCACCGATCGAGGTCGAGTCGAGATGCGCCGGTTGCAGGTTGAGGTGTTCGGCCAGCAGGATGGGAGCCATCCCGGCCACGCCGGCGGTAAAATAGCCATCCACGTCCTTGATGGTCAGTCCCGCATCTTCAAGCGCCCCCCGGGCACTTTCCGCATGCAACTGGAAGGCGGTCTTATCCGGTGCATAGCGGGTGGGATGCTCGTACACACCGACAATCGCTACTTTGTCCCGAAAATCCATCGCTTTCCTCCTTCGCCATAACCTCCCCCCTGTCCTCCCACCTATACGCTATCGCGGTTGTCCTGTCAACCCTGGAAAAAAGCGGAGAAAAGGAAACAGATATCCTCTCTCCCTTTTCCTTCGACAGCGGCCAGCACGCTATCACTCCGTGTACGCTTCTGCTGGTCCTTATGATTTGTCACGTTTTATCTGGGCAGTAATCCCCAAAGTCTGAAGCTTTTTCTGGACCAGGGGAAGGTTTTGCTTTTGTCCACCGGCATCTATCGGCGAAGAGGGAGCATGAATGATCCTAATCAATCCCGTATTGGTCCGTTCCAAAAAACCGGCACACCCTGCGATAATCTCTAGCTGTTCTGCCAGTTCGGCATGGATAGTGCTCCCGACAGCGATAGTGTCGTTAGCCGGACTGTAGACGAAAGCCTTTTTCTTCCCGACAGGAATACTCAAGATTTCTCGCTGTGCAGCGAGATCAAGAGGATTGAGAGCCATGACTGCCTTCCTCCCTATTTCCCAGATACCTCTCTATACTTCTGGCCTTGTTTTATCATGAATTTGCTTTAGAATCAAGCCAAAAGCACGATTACAACCTGTACCAGGGGCGCAGCACGCTGCGCCCCTACGCGC
>RFHZ01000745.1 GCA_003696125.1 Nitrospinota bacterium | reverse complement strand
GGATATGGGGGGCGGTGGACTCGACGGTTACTGTTCCTGACTCTGGAAAAAGGAGGAGAGGGAAGCAATGGGGAACGATGTGCTGGATACGCTGATGGAAAAGGCGAAGGTTTTGATCGAAGCCTTGCCCTATATGCGGCAGTTCTACGGCAAGAGGATCGTGGTCAAGTACGGGGGCAAGGCCATGGTCAGCGAACCCCTGAAACACGCCTTTGCCCTGGATATCGTCTTGATGAACTATGTGGGCATGCATCCGGTCATCGTGCATGGTGGTGGCCCGCAGATCGGTGATTTGATGAAGCGTATCGGGAAAGAACCCCACTTTGTCCAGGGGATGCGGGTGACGGACAGCGAGACCATGGACATCGTAGAGATGGTGCTGGGGGGAAAGATCAACAAGGAGATCGTCGCCCTGATCAATCGGCACGGGGGGAAGGCGATCGGGTTGAGTGGAAAAGATGGCAACCTGATCCAGGCCTCCAAGATGAAGGTGTTCAGAGATAATCCGAGCATTGGGCAGCCAGAGATCATCGATATCGGGCTGGTGGGGAAGGTGGAGGCGATCACTCCCCAGGTCATCGAAGTGCTCGACAGCAGCGGCTTTATCCCCGTGATTGCACCGGTTGGGGTGGGCAAAGATGGGGAGACTTACAACATCAATGCCGATCTGGTAGCGGGAGAGATCGCTGCTGCCCTGCAGGCGGAAAAGCTGATCCTCCTCACCGATGTCCCCGGCATCCTGGACGAGAAGCAGCAGCTCATCTCAACCCTTCAGGCCGACCAGATCCAGGCGCTGATCGACCAGGGGATCATCTCGGAGGGGATGCTTCCCAAAGTCGAGGCCTGTCTGACCGCCCTGGCCGGGAAAGTGCCCAAGGCACACATCATCGATGGACGGGTCGAGCATGCCCTGCTGCTGGAGATCTTTACCGATCAGGGAATCGGAACACAGATCCTTGCCAGTTCCGCCTCCCGCTGAGGGTTTGTGACGATGCAGACGCCTGGCTGCGCCTCTGCTCCAGGAGGAGAGCAAGGGCGGAGAGAGACAGCCCTACCCGATATCATCTACCAGGAGAGCAAAACGAGAGAATGGATCTGGAAGCCCGGCTAAGAGAGATACTGGCTCGGCGTACTCCCCACCGTATCCGGGATCAACGCCTGACCCCGGCCGCGGTCTTGTTACCCCTCTATAAAAAGAATGGCGAGTACTACCTCCTCTTTACCCAGCGTACAGAGCAGTTACGGCACCATAAGGGACAGATCGCCTTTCCCGGGGGACGGTATCAACCGGGAGACCCTTCCCTGCTCCACACCGCTTTGCGGGAGAGCGAAGAGGAGGTAGGACTCAAGGCAGAGGATGTGCACCTTCTGGGGGATCTTGATGATGTGGCCACCTTTAGCAGCTTGCATGTCGTCACCCCTTTTGTGGGCACCATCCCCTACCCGTACCCTTTCCGTCTCAACAGGCAGGAGGTGGCCGCGCTGATCGAGGTCCCTTTAGCCGTACTGGCCGATCCGGCGACCTGCCGGGAGGAAGATCGGTTTTCCGGTGATCGGCCGGTGCGGGATTACGTCTTCCTTTACCAGGGGTACCGCATCTGGGGAGTGACCGCCCGTATCCTGCGGCAGTTCCTCGATCTCCTCTCCACCCACCGCTAGGAAGTCCCTCGCTAGCGACCCCGTTTCCTCAGCCTGCGGGCAGGGAAACGACCTCTCCGGGTGCCCTGACCGGAGTCCCAAATCACATCATGGCCTCCTAATACTCCACCGTGGTCCCGGCCTGTTCCAGCTCGCGGATGATCGCCTGTAGCTTTTCCAGGCTCAGGTTCATCTTCTCCGCAATCTGCTCCAGTTGGGGGAGGCTGATCTGTCGCTTGCGTGCAACAGGAAGCTCGTTGGTGGTCGGCCCCAGCGGTGAGTACCCGGTCTCTTTCAGGTTTAAGGAGACGACATCCCACCGGCTGTAGTGTCCCATGCAATCGAACACATTTTTGGCCACGATGCGGTCATCCATGTCCAGTTCGGCATAGATGATGGTCTCCTGGTTGAAGACCGGCTCGACGAGATAGGCGCCAAAGGGATTGACGATACAGCTCCCGCCTATGGCCCAGCGGCTGTTCGCCTGTGCCTTGAAGGGGAAGTCATCCGGAATCTGTTCCGGTGGCAGGTAGAGGGAGGAGCTGACCACAAAGGTCTGCGTCTCAAAGGCGTACTCCCGTACCGCACAGTCCTGATCACAGGCATGCAGGGGGCCCACCTTGCCGGACATGTCACGGATGTTGCGTCTCTCTCCTCCATAACTCCAGTACCCGGGCCAGGCACAGGCATGGATCTCCTCTCCCTTGACCGCCAGGGCAGCCTTGAGCAGGGTCATGTGGTTTTCAAAGCAGATCAGGCCTCCGATCCGGCCGATCTCCGTGTCGAAGACCACCAGATCACGGGCATCTCCCCTCCCCCAGAAGAAGCGTTCCTGATGCGTGGGCATCAGCTTCCGGTGTCGTCCCAAGATCTCACCGGTATTGCTGATGAAGAGGAGGGTGTTATAGAGGGTCTGGCTTCCCGGCCGGTCATCCTGTTCGTTGCAGCCGATCACGCAGTACGCCTTGGCACTCTTGGCCGCCTTGCAGAGCTGGTCGGTGTCTGCACTCGGGATGCGGATGGCGTTACGATAGAACTCGATCACCGTGTCTCGCCATGCGCGAGCCGATTCCGGGTCTGTGTAGCCAAAGTTCCCCCGCCAGTAAGGATAGGTGGGGATACCGGTCTCTGGGGTAACGACCAGCTCTGCCCCTTCCCGGCCGGCCTGCTCGATATAGTGACAGTACTTCTCGATCGACCCGCGTTTGTCCATAAAGACCGGTGTTGCCTGTACTGCAGCGACTTTCACTACACGTTTCTTCATCCTGATCTCCTCCTGCTATGGATTACCCTGCTTCCTGTTATCCCCAAACCAGGTTCAGGAGCATAGCCAGAAACGCCTGTCCATAGGTACACCCATCTTCTAAAGTCGCCCGGGTAGGGACGTTGATCATCATGGGGCCCCCCTGCTGGTCCTTCACCGTGTATGTTGTCCAGTCGAAGTGATGACACAACACGGCGGCCAGCGCCTTCTCTGCCGCCTCTTGATATGCCGGACCCAGGATACCCAGGTCCACCCCCTTACGCAGGGCATAGGCGATCATCAGGGTACCACTACTTTCGTACACCGTATCCGGGTCATCGATGGTGGCCCGCCACATCCCCCCGGCATCTTGATAGGAGAGGAGGCTGGCGCATACCTGCCGGAAGATCTTCTCTACGGCCGGATCTCGTCTGCTGGCCAGGGCAAGCGTATCCACGGTCCCGGCCACAAACCAGCCGTTACCGCGTCCCCAGGCGCTACCATCGATCCAGACCTGTTGGGGAAAGTAGACCTCCTCGGGAGCCAGAGGAGTGGTGTTCTTGATGTGCCGCAGCAGATGATGCTCGTTCCTGAGCAGCGTGTAAGCCGCCTTGATCTCGGCAAAGGCCATCTCCTCTTCCCCGGCCAGGGCCAGGCCCGGGGGTACCATATAGACCGTATCGACCCATACCCATCCCCGTAAGGGAGGGGAGTGGGAGTGCTGGGACATCCCTTCCACCACCACCCGCAGCGATTTATAGGTCTCTACCGCCCGTTGCGCTTCGGCCGTGTACCCGGCATGAAACAGGGGACGGATCAGGGCAGCGCTGTCGCTCATGGCTGCCGGTTGGATGATCGGTTGAGTCCTGAATTTCTCCACCTCTGCACGCAACCACTCCTGGAAGCCACACTGGTACATGGCGTTGAGCAGGGTAGCCCTCTTCCAGTGCAGCGCGGCATCAGGCCGGGCCAGTCCCCGGGCCAGGATATGCTGCAAGAGCCGGTCATGACCTTGCTTCATCGCTTCTGCCTGCCCTCCTTTCTGTGGTTGATCAGGTCCGTCTGCGACCCAGCTTCTCCATCAGGGCACGTTCCACCACCTCTGGGACCAGGCCCTTCACCTCGCCTCCCAGTGCGGCTACCTCTTTGATCAGGGTAGAGCTGACGTAGAAGTACTCCTCGGTCGGCATGAGGATAACCGTCTCGATCGAGGAGTCGAGGCGGCGGTTCATCAGGGTCATCTGGTATTCATAGTCGAAGTCATAGGTGGCCCGCAGTCCCCGGATGATGATATGGGCCCCCTTCTGGCGGACGTAATCGACTAACAGCGTGTTGAAGGAATCGACCTCTATGCCGGGCATATCGGCGGTAGCAATGCGGATAAATTCTTTCCGTTGTTCAATCGGGAACATCGGCTCCTTGGCAAAATTATCAAACAGGGCCACAATCAGCCTATCAAAGAGACGAAGTGCCCGTCGCATCAGGTCGATATGTCCATTGGTGACCGGATCAAATGTTCCTGGATAGACTGCGATGCGTTCCATCTATTCCTCCCTTTTTTCCAGCATCATGGTTCCCTCATCTCTCTTCCCCTGCCCGGAGCGAGGTGCAGCCAGCTGGCCACAGGCGGCAGAGATCTCCCGGCCCCGGCTCTCCCGGATGAAGACGGAATAGTGCTGGTCTTGCAGGTAGCGCTGAAAGGCCAGCACGACTTCAGGATTCGGTCGCCGGAAGGGGAGTCCCTCTACTTCGTTAAAGGGGATCAGGTTGATCTTGCAGCGGAGCCCCCGTAAGAGCCGGGCGACTCGCCGGGCGTCTTCCAGGCTGTCGTTGATCCCGGCGAGCAGGACGTACTCAAAGGTGATCCGCCGGCGCTGGGGGAGGGGGTAATTCCGGCAGGCACGGAGCAACTGGGTCATGCTGTACTTGCGATTGAGCGGCATCAGGCGGGTCCGGGTCTCCTCATCCGAGGCGTTGAGGGAGATGGCGAGATTGACCGCTAACCCCTCGCGTCCCAAGGCCTCGATCGCCGGGACAAGTCCTGCCGTCGAGATGGTGATGCGGCGGGGAGAGATGGCGAGTCCTTCTGGAGCGGTGATGATACGGAGGGCCTTGACCGTCTGGGTATAGTTGTCCAGCGGTTCTCCCATCCCCATGAAGACCAGGTTGGTCAGCCGCTCCCCCTCGGCCAGGCATTTGCGCGATTGCAGGATCTGATCAACGATCTCCCCGCTCCGGAGG
>RFHZ01000744.1 GCA_003696125.1 Nitrospinota bacterium | reverse complement strand
TCCCTGCCCTTCGTACGCACTCCCCGGCCAATGAGGGAATACTCCTCGCTCTTCGGCCAGTTGTTGGGAAGCCTTCTTCGCCTCCTCGGCAATGACCCGCATGAGCCGTCCGGCCAGCGTTACCGCCTCGTCGGAGTCGTAGGAGATGCCGAGGCGGATCAGCATCTCGGCGAATCCCATGACCCCCAGGCCGATCTTCCGGTTGCCACGGGTCATCTGCTCGATTTCCGGAAAGGGGTACCGGTTTACCTCGATGATGTTATCGAGACAGCGGACCGCCTGCTGGACCGTGCTGCAGAGCTTTTCCCAGTCGATCACCGTCTGCCCATTCTGGACACGGAGCATGTGCGCGAGGTTGATGGAGCCGAGATTGCAGGATTCATAGGCCAAAAGCGGAATCTCACCACACGGATTGGTGGCCTCGATCGGGCCGAGATGGGGGGTAGGGTTGGCCCGGTTGATCGTGTCCAGGAAGAGCAGCCCTGGATCTCCGGTGTGCCAGGCGGCATCGACGATGGCCTGAAAGACCTGCTGGGCCCGCAGCCTTCCTCTCTCCTGCCCTGTACGCGGGTGAAGGAGCCGGTAATCCTGGTCTCGTCGGACCGCCTCCATGAAGGCATCGGTTACCCCAACAGAGAGGTTAAAGTTCTGCAGGGTCGTTTCGTTGAGCTTGGCCTGGATGAAGTCGAGGATATCGGGGTGATCGACCCGTAAGACGCCCATGTTGGCCCCGCGCCGTTTGCCACCCTGCTTGATGTTCTCGGTGGCACAGTCAAAGATCTTCATGAAGGAGACCGGACCGGAAGCTTCTCCGCCGGTAGAGGAGACGATGTCACCCCTGGGGCGCAGCCGGGAGAAGGAAAACCCGGTTCCCCCACCGGTACGCTGTACCAGGGCCATCTGCTTGACCGCCTCAAAGATCCCTTCCATGGTGTCTTCTACCGGCAGCACAAAGCAGGCGCTTAGCTGTCCCAGTGGGGTTCCCGCATTCATCAGGGTCGGGCTGTTGGGAAGGAAGTCTAGAGAGGTGAAGAGGTGATAGAAGGTATCGTGCCAGTATGTCGCCTGGGAGACGTTACCGAACAGGAGTTCGGCATAGGCGATCGCATAGGCGATCCTCTCAAAGAGTTGCTCTGGTGTTTCGATGATGCGATGGTGAGCATCGCGCCGCAGATAGCGGGCTTCCAAGACCCGCAGTCCATTTGGCGACAGGTTAAGCCGTGCCATACCCCTCTCCGTACCCTCCTTGCCCTTGCGACCGGTAAACATGCTGCTTTTTATGATACTCTGCGGGCAGTGAGGTGGCAAGTTTTTCCTGCAAGGGGAGACAGGGGTACGGTTGCTACCGGGGGATCTCCCGGCATAGACAGGGACCGCTTGTAGCGGCCAAGGGAAAGGAAGGGACGATGTCTCTTCCCCGGAGCGTTTCCCGGACAGAGGGGAGGCCCGCACGAGAGACCTCACCCCTGTCCAGTCATCTGTCATGCTGGTAAAGCGCTACTGCAACTTGACGCCGAGCAGGTTAAGGGTCTCTATCGTTAGGCTACCCACCGGCAATCCTTTAGCCTTCTGAAACGATTCGACTGCGGCCATGGTTGCCCGGCCGAGAACTCCATCGATCTGTCCCGGATCAAACCCGGCCTTTTGCAGGGCTTCCTGAATCGACTTGACCACCTTGGGTGTCACATTGGTCTCACAGAGCACCGGTCGCCACTCCATACGCCCTTCGCTCACCTTGATCTTTTTGGTAATGGTTTGATACTCGGCCGGGACAGGGATACGCTTCTCCTGGGGAGGAGAGATCAGCTTGCGGACCTTCACCGTTTTATATTCAGCCGGAACAGGGATCTTGCGGATCTTGGCCGGCTCTTTGACCACCTGCTTTTTGATCGTGATATATTTGGCCGGGATCTCTACTTTGCGCGTCGTTGCCGGTTTTTTCAGTACCTGCTTTTTGATGGTCTTGTACGTAGCCGGTACATTTACCAGACACATGATCTCGCCGGTAGCAAAATCGAGTCGCTCGATAAGCCCTCTCCCCTTCTTCCAGACCGTATGGGCCGGCTGATCGATGATCTTCTCCTCGACTTCCTCAAATTCGGCCGGTACCACTTCCAGCTTGAAAGAGGCAGGCTGCACCAGCACCTTTTCTTCGACCCATTCGTATTGGGCGGGGATCACTTCGATCTTTTCCGAGGCCTCTTTGACCAGCACCTTTTCCGTTTCTGTCTTATACGTTGCCGGGACAAAAACCCGGGCATAGCATTCACCAGGTTTCGCCCCTGGGGGCAACAGTTCAGACCCGTTGGTAGCTGCGGCATGGACCGACACAGCGAGACTTAGCACTAGTAAGGCGGTGATAAGTGTTCGCATCAATGAACCCTCCTCTTCAAGGCCTCGCGCCTTTGTCATGGAAAGGATATAGAGGTTTCCCCTGGCCAGAGAAAGCAAAATAAAGACTGATATCTCTCTGGACCCACGGGGTATCTTCAGGCACTCAACCTACATCTCTGCGTGACGAATGTCAAGGAAATTTTTATTCTCCCCGGCTTTGCTTCGGTGGGAAACGATGGCTTCCCTCCTTCCCCGACTCGCTCCGCCCGGGGAGTCGGGAGGCAAGGCCTCCTTCTCCTGGGGATAGATTATAATATGTATAGAGAGCATAAGAATAAGGCAGGATAAGATAGGGGCTACCTCAGAGGGGGAAGGACCATGCAACAGGAGAAGAGGGGACGGCAGGCACACAGGCTTTACAGGATCCTTCCCTGGATCTGCTGCTTTCTTTTGCTCGCTGTCTCGCTTCCGGCTCCCGGGAGGGGAGAGGGGGAAGGTTCTCTCCCGGTGATGCAGGTCGCTTTCATCCCTCCGCTCGACCCTTGCCAGGCGCTTGACCGTTTCCAGCCTCTCCTCACCGTCTGGGGGGACCAGGCTGGGCTACGCCTCCGGTTTCGCTGGATGGAGGATCGTCACAGGTTGCTGGCGGCCCTGGAGCAGAGACGCATCGATTTGGCCCTGGTGGATGGGGTAACCTATCTCTTTGGCCGTCGTTTTTCCCGGCTGAGCCAGCTTGGGGTGGTGCAGGCCAGGGGGAGTTCTCGCCATGCCCTGGTGTTAATTACCCGAGAGGAAGCGGCCATATTCAGGCTCACCGATCTGCAGCAGAAACGGTACGGGATCTCTGATCCGTTAGAGGTAGGGCACCTCTGGGTAGAATCCCTCTTAGAGCAACAGGGGATCGATCCGGCTCGCTTCTTCGGCCAGCTTCTTCCCACAGCAGGGGGAACCAGCAGCATACTCGATGTGCTCGTTGGGCGCATCGATGCCACGGTCGTGAACCGGCAAACCTTTCTGAAGGCCAGTCAGGAGAAGACCTATCGGGGAAAGATCCGGGTGATTGCCACCTCCCCACCGGTGTCGAATTGTGTGCTGGTGGCCCGGGCGGAAATGGACAGGGAGGTAAAGAGCCGGCTTGCCCAAACCCTACAAAATATGGGAACGACACTGCAAGGGGCGGCGGCATTGGCCGCGGCCGGAATGGATGGGTTTGTTCACCAGCCAGACGAGTTCTTTACCACTGAACAGACGCTTTTACCTTATTTCCTCAGAAGAGTGAGGTCCCTGGGTGCGATCACTCTTCCAGGCTATTGAGAAACACAGCCTCAAGTTCAAGCTTACGGCCATCATTACCGGCCTGGTCCTCTTCATCTCTTTTGGCCTCTCCTTTGTCTTCCTGGTCAACGAGTTTTACCGGTACAAAGAGCGGATGCAAAAGGAAGCCCGGCTGGTGATCGCCTCGGTGGGCAGGGCCAGTCTCCCCTTCCTCATCAGCGCCAACCATCTTCTCTTGCAGGAGATGATCGGTGCCTTTCGAGGAGAGAAGAATATCCATGCCCTGTGGGTAGCCGATGCGCAGGGACATATCCTGGCCCATAGCGATCCCCAGAGGGTGGGGGAGCGGGTGAAGGGGTGGAATGCCCTTCGCCAGAACATCCTGCAGGAGCCTTTGCTGATGACAGAAGACCTGGAAAAAGGCGTGTTACAGGTCTTTCTGGCCGTACAGCGAGCCGGGCAGACATGGGGGATCGTCGGTCTAGAGTACTCCGCCCTTCCCCTGCGCACGCAGCTTACCCTGCTCGCCGGAGAGACCCTGGCGGTCACGCTGGCTTTTGTCCTGTTAGGCCTCTGGCTGGGGGCCGTGATCTCGGCGCGTATCAGCAGACCCCTGTCCGAGTTGACCCGGGCAGCGGTACGCCTGGAGTCCGGGGTCTTTGAGATCGATATAGACGTGGATTCAGCCGATGAGGTCGGCATCCTCAAGCAGCGCTTCCTCAAGATGGCTGAGGCCCTGAACCTCAGCCAGAAGGAACTGCAACAGAAGAATGAGGCGCTGAACCGGCTGAACCGGGAACTCGCCTGGAGGGTAGAGGAAGCGACGAGGGAGCTGAGGCAGACCAAAGACTATCTCTCCTATATCCTGGCCAGTACACGCGAGGGGATCATCACCACCGATCAGGAGGGGATGATCAAAACCATGAACAGGGCCGCCCTTGCCATTCTGGGACCGCTTTCGACTTCAGAAGAACCCCAAAAACTGTGGGACCTGTACCCGGGGGTGGCCGGTCTGGAGGAGACGTTTCAGGAGACCCTGCGTAGCGGAAAGGTCGGGCAGTTCCAGTGCACGCTCCGGGGAGCGGGGCAGGGAGAGAGGATCGTGGAGACAACGCTGACCCCGCTAAAGGATGACAAGGGGATGCTCCTGGGCGGGGTGGTGGTACTCAACGACGTTACCCAGAGGCAGCGGGATGAGGCGGAACTGATCCGGTCTGAAAAACTGGCCAGTGTGGGGGAACTGGCTGCCGGCGTTGCTCACGAGATCAACAACAGCATCATGGTGATCCTGGGCTTTGCCCAGGTGTTGAAGCGAGAGATGGCACCGCAAGGGGAGAGTCTCGATGATGTGCAGACGATAGAGAAAGAGGCCAAGCGCTGCCGGGATATCGTGCAGCAACTCCTCCACTTTGCCCGTCCCCAGCCCCTGAAGCTGGGCTGGTACGACATCCATGAAGCCATCGAAAACTCCCTGCATCTCCTGGAACACCAGATAAC
>RFHZ01000075.1 GCA_003696125.1 Nitrospinota bacterium | reverse complement strand
AGACGTGAGGTAGCCATCCTGATCTCTGATCTGCGACGATTTACCCCGCTGGCCGAATCGCTGAGTCCTGAAGCCACCATCAGCCTCCTGAACCGGTACTTTGCCGCCATGATCGAGGTGATCCAGCAGCATCGAGGGATCATCGTCGATTTTTTTGGTGATGGCATCCTGGTCTTCTTCGATCCCTGGAACGGGGCAGTGGCACCAGCGGTGGAGCGAGCTGTGCGGTGTGCCATAGAGATGCAAAGGGCAATGGAACGGTTCCGGACAGAGATCCAGGCGGAGCAGGTGCCCCAGCTGGAGATGGGGATCGGGGTCAATGCGGGCGAGGTGGTGGTGGGGAATATCGGCTCGGAAACACGGGCCAAGTACGGCATTGTGGGGTCAGCGGTCAACATCACCCAGCGCATCCAGACCCTGGCCGAAGGGGGAGAGGTGGTGATCTCCGAAACCGTTTATCGGTACATACAGGCCAAGGTAAAAATCAAGGCTACTCTGCGTGTTCAGCTCAAAGGAGTTCAGCAGCCGGTCACCCTGTACAAAGTGGATCGCTTTGCCGACATTCCCTTATCGCCCGCTCTCGGCAACGCGGAGAAACCCACTGCCTCTGGATGAGTCTTGGGTTCCTGTCAATCGGTAATTACTCCATCAAGAGGTGGTTTGGGCAACGCTCTCAGCCACGGACGCCGGCCATAGCCATCGGCTTGACCGACCATGGATCAAGAAGCAAGAGCCAGGGAACAGCAGTGGGAAGGGGAGTGCTACTGCCTCGGCGGTGCCTGCGCCCGGCCAGAAGCGGTTCACCGTCCGTAAGAGGGCGGAACACTGATCCTTCTTTACCAGCGGCAGCTCGGCTCTAAACAGTAGGTGGTTATCTTCTGGCAAGCAAGGAGTTGAGAGATGAAAACGTGGAGAGAATGGATTGTCTCGAACCCTTCGGTGATGATGGGCAAACCGGTAATCGTCGGAACCCGGATCACGGTGGAGCTCATTTTAGAAAAGCTGGCAGCTGGCGAGACGATAGAAGACCTGCTGGAAGCGCATCCTCGGCTGACACATGAGGCGATTCAAGCGGCGCTGGCCTTTGCTGCTGAAGCGTTACGAGCCGATGTGGTATATCCCATAGAGGTGCCGACGTGAAGATCCTGGCCGATGAGGGCGTAGATCGTCCGATTGTGGAGAGGATACGCCAGAGTAAGCATCGGGTATGGTATGTTGCCGAAATGGAGCCAGGGATTCCCGACGAAGTCGTCCTGGATTTGGCGAATCGGGAAGGGGCTATATTGCTCACGGCAGACAAGGACTTGGTGAGCTTGTATTTCGTCAAGAACGGATAACAAAGGGCGTCATCCTCATACGGCTAGCAGGTATCTCTCCGACCCGCAAGGCGGAGATCGTGATAGCTGCCCTTGTAGCGCATGGCGATGAAATGGAGCAGGCCTTTACAGTTATTAGTTCGGGAGCCGTTCGCATCCGACGCCGAGCGACCAGGCCAGAAGAGAACGACACCGCCTAACCTCCACTGCAGCCGATTCGGCGCGTGTGAAGTACCTGGCTGGGTGGAATTGGATTTACAAGTCAATCGAGGTCTTATCATCATCCTAAATATGGGCCTTTCGTTGGACAATTGGTATAAAGATCCGAAGTCTTGCCTGGTAGGGGCACAGCGTCGCTGTGCCCTCCTTGCTTAAACTGGGCTACAATAACCCAGGGGCCAGGGGACGTTAACGGAAGGGAGAGGATGGGGGAAGAAAGAGGGCATGGGCATGAGGATCGACACCCACCTCGAGTCGTGTTAGCACCTTATCTGTTTGCGCCTCGATAACCAGGACCTGATGGGTGCTGAGGAGGTTTAAATAGAGGAGTAGCGTTCCGGATTGCTCTATAAGGGAGAGGTGTCCCGGCTCGCGTCCCACCTCGACCCGTCGAAGCACCTGCTGCGTGGCGGTATCGATCACCGCATAGGTTGTCTCTCCCCGGTTGCTCACATAGACCCGGGTTCCGTCTGGACTGACAGCGACGCCATGAGGACCCTTCCCGGTAGGGATGGTGGCAACGACCGTATTCTGCGTTGTATCGATGACCGAGACGTTCCCGGAAAAATTATTGGTCACGTAGATGCGTTTACCGTCCGGCGTGATGGCCGCATGGTCCGGGAGGGCACCGACCGGAATGGTGGTCACCACCTTCTGCGCAGCCAGATCCAGCACGGCAACCTGATCCAGTTCCCCAATCGTAACGTAGGCGTACCTGCCATCCGGGGTCACCACCACCATGCCTGGTCCTGGTCCCACGGTAAGTGTGGAGACAACCTGGCGCGTTTTCGTATCGATGACTACCACTGAGGAGGGCATGACGGTAGCATAGAGGAACCGGCCATCTGGGGAAAGGGTCAGATGGTGTGAGGTCCCCCCTACTTCTACTGTTCCGATTCGCTCCCTGGTGTCTGTGCGGAAGATGGCGATATCGGTAGCTCCCCGTAAGGCAGGTACATAGAGTTCTTTTCCGTCCTGAGTCACCGCCAGGCCGTGCGCTTCAATCCCCACAGCAAAGATGTTCATGATCTGCTGCGAGGCCAGGTTGATCACCGCGATCTTCTTGCCTGGTCCCAGAGGAACGTAGAGCAAGGCCTCTGGCCCTTCTGGTGTCCCTGCCCACGTTATGGCGATGGAACCACTTCCCCCAAGCATGAACAAAACCCACCCCAGCAAAGAGCAGAGCACAAACCTCCACCCTCTCCGTTTCTGGCAAACATGGTAACGTGCATATAAATCCATAATGAATATGCTCTCCTCTCCGTGTAAGGCAACTTTACTTCTGCAGGGGAAGATCTCATTGGAAGACCCAGCGCTCTTTTTGGGCCACCTCCCGGATAATGACCTGCAGATATTTGGTGTCCTTCGTCACCAAGGGATTTCCCGCGGCATCGGTCTGGGGAAAGAGAAGGACGCCAAAACGATGATGACCACCTCCGGTTGGAGAAGACAGGGAGAGCGCCTGCACCTCTTGGCCCCGGTCATTACGGAGCGAGGCGAGTCGTTCGATGACGTACTGATCCAGGTCTACAGAATGAGTATTCATGCTAAGGGCAAAAGCCATCTTTCCTTCCGGCGCTTTCTGCAAGGGATTGAGGTAGGTAAGGCTTATCATGACCCCTCCGCCACGCTGCTGGCGGGTGAGAGCCTCCTCACTGAGTCCCTGGGCAGAGAAGGCCAGGGAAAGCATCCATACTACCAGGCTACTGGTGAGCACAAGGGTGCGTCCTGCTTTTCCTCTAGCGATCATGGCTCGTTACTCCTCTCTCCCAAATCTGTGTTTGCGAATAGTTTCTTCGCATCTGTTCAGGCAATCTTCATGCCAGAACTTTTGGTCCGCTATTCTTCCCCTCTTCACCAGCATAGAAGAGACTTGTGCCCTTCCATGCTGTCCCAAATAGGGACACCTTTTACCAAACTGTCCCGTCCATTTTGTCCCTCAATTTTCCGGGCAAAACGCGTATGAACACGAGAAGCAGAGGGATATAACGATCTTAACCCGTTCTGCTCTAGGTAGCGGTGGGAATGGCTAACACCTGCTTCAGCATGGCCCGGTCAACCACTTCGCGTTCAAGCAGCAACTTGGCCAGTGCTTCCAGGGCCTGACGCTTAGAGGTAAGCGTCTCTTTGACCCGGGCATGTGCGTCGGTAAGAAGCTTTCGGATCTCCGCATCGATGGTCTGGGCGGTCTGCTCGCTATACTCTCGCGGTCTGGGAGACATAGGCATATTGAGAAAGGCCGCCGTACGCGGTTCTTCAAACGTGACCAATCCCAGATGTTCACTCATTCCATACTGCATGACCATGTGGCGGGCCAGATCGGTGGCTCGCTGGAGATCGTTCTGTGCCCCGGTTGAGATATCCTCAAAGACGAGTTCTTCGGCCACCCGTCCACCGAGTAACACGTCTAATCGGTCAAGAAGTTCCGCCTTGGTTAAGAGGTAGCGATCCTCGGTCGGCTGTTGTTGAGTATAGCCCAGTGCTGCCACACCCCGCGGGATAATGGAGACCTTGGTGACTCGATCCGCATGAGGTCGGGATTCGGCCACCAGAGCATGACCGGCTTCATGGTAAGCCACGATTTCCTTCTCCTTGAGATTCATCACCCGTGTCTTCTTCTCCAGTCCGGCCACGAGCCGATCGATCGCCTCATCAAAGTCGGTCATCTCCACCGCCTCCTTCCCCTTCCGGGCGGCCAGCAGTGCCGCTTCGTTCACCAGGTTGGCCAGGTCAGCCCCTACAAAGCCCGGTGTGCGGGCGGCAATGGCGGAGAGATCGACTGCTGGGGCGAGGCGAATCTGCCGGGCATGAACCCGCAGGATCTTCTCTCGTCCCTGCAGATCAGGACGATCGATGGCCACGTGCCGGTCAAAACGTCCGGGACGCAGCAAAGCCGGGTCCAGGATTTCTGGCCGGTTGGTCGCCGCCATGATGATGACCCCTGTGTTGGTGTCAAAGCCATCCATCTCCACCAGGAGCTGATTGAGGGTCTGCTCTCGCTCGTCGTGACCACCCATCGGGTTGAGGCCTCGTGCTTTCCCCAGGGCGTCAAGTTCATCGATAAAGATAATACAGGGCGCTTTTTTCTGCGCCTGGGCGAAGAGGTCGCGTACCCGGGCGGCCCCGACTCCCACAAACATCTCCACGAAGTCTGACCCGCTCATACTAAAGAATGGCACCTCTGCCTCTCCGGCCACTGCTTTGGCCAGAAGGGTCTTTCCGGTTCCGGGAGGACCGACGAGCAGCACCCCTTTGGGGATCTTTCCTCCCAGACGGCGATATCGTTCCGGACTCCGCAGAAATGTCACCACCTCCATGAGCTCCTCTTTGGCCTCATCGATCCCTGCCACATCGTCAAAGGTTACGCCGGTCTGTTTCTCCATATAGACTTTGGCCTTGTTCTTGCCGAGTTCCATGACCCCGCTGGCTGCCCCCATCCGTTTGATGAAAAACGCCCACAGGGCGAAGAAGATCAAAGCCGGCAGGATCCAGGAGAGGAGGGTAGAGAACCAGGTATTCTCCACCCGTCCGCTGAAGCGCACGTTGGCCGCTTCCAGTTCCTGGGCCAGAGAGGGATCGTCTACACGGAGGGTGAAAAAACGATGCTCCCCTTTCCCAGCCTTCCGAATCTCCTCGATTTTCTCTTGGGGAAGGAGTCCTTCCAACCCCTCTGGCTTCAGTCGTCCGGTAATCGTTCGTTCTCCGATAGTGAGATCCACGACCTTCCCTGCCTTCACGAGCCGCTTGAAATCGCTATAGGAGATGGTCTCGCTATGTGGGGAAGAGAGAAAACTCTCTATGATCAAGAGGATCAAAAAGGTGGCCATGAAGTACCAAAGGGAGAATCGCTGTTTCTTTTCCATCCACTTTGCTCCTTAATTTATAACTATGCCTGGCATTTTGAGCACTTTTCTACCCCCAGGACTCAACGTTGAGGTTTACACTGTCGAGGACGCCGAGTGTTTTTGGCTTATTCATCTCGTATTACTGAACAGGGAGAAATAGAGGGAAGTGGGAAAGAGAGGAGAAGAGAGGACACAAAAGGGATATGCCCTTCTGTCCTCCCCTCTCCTCGCGTCTTTATCGCCAACGAAGCGAGGAGTCTCAATGGTGTCCAACGTGCTCAGGCTGTTCACGGATCTGGCTGGTTGATTGCTGCATGGCTCCCCAGTACGCCAGGATGACGATGAGCACCCCCAAAACGACGTCGTTCCAGCGAGCCGTGCCCGTATACTGGAAGGTAAACGGAGCAACAATCAACCACAGCCCGAGCACGAAGGTTGTCCACTGCTGCCACATCGTGATTTATCTCCTTTCTTCACTTAAGAAATTCGCTTTATCTCCATCCACTCTTGTTTCTACCAAGAGTATCCCTGTTTCCCATCTGCTAACCCTCTTTCTCACCCCAAAGATACAGCAAAAGTTGTGCCAGAGAGCATGACACCTTCCTCTCCTCAGTCAGGCTTCACGCTAAAACAGGGGAAATCCAGCCCTTCCATGTCACCGAATGTCTGGAATAATTGCACTTCCACTTTGGTCAGGCCGTAGACATGCAGGCGAGGCTTCTCTCGCTGCAACCCGGCGAGTGCTCTACCGGCGATAGCCACTCCGAAAGGGTGGAAGTGTCGTGTATACCGAAAATCGATATCGATCTCCTGGCATCCTTTGGCCACATGCTCTTTTAAGATGCGCTCCATTTCCAAGGCTGAGGAGCCATCCAGTTCTCCCACAAACCGGATAAGAAGTTTTTCTCCTTTCTTTTTTACGTGAAGCATCTCTTCTCTCCAAACGGTACCTGATCTCCCTCTGGAATGCGGCCGGTGGAGGAGTCACAGAAGGGGGATCATCTATTTTTAGAGGGTTTGAACGTCTTGAGATAGGCGATGAGATCGCGAATCTGCTGCTGAGAGAGACTCGTCTTCCACGGCGGCATGTACGGTGAGCCGTGATAGGCCTGAGCTGCACCGAGAAAAATAGTGCGAAAAAGCTCTTCTTCTCGGCCAGTGATCACAAAATCTTTCGCCGTAAAATCCCGGGGTTTTGCTCCGACCAGATTCTTCGCTGCCGGCCCTTTCCCGTCCCCTTTCACCCCATGACAGCCCCAGCAAAAAGTATTGTAGATATCGCGGCCTGCCCGGATGCTGACGTGCTCACCGGGCACGGAGAGGGTGCGGATGTAGGCAAGTGCATCCCGCAAAGCTGCTGTATCGAGTACCTGTCCCAGCACCATAGGCATGTGCGCCCCCCCGCTCTCCGTGCCTTTTCCCACGATCTGGTCGATAAGGGCCTGATCCGGTGTGTCTGCCAGAACAGAGGGATCGGTAAAATCCGGCGGAGTCACGGTGAGATACTGCGCTGCAGGGCCATCACCACGCCCGTACCGTCCATGACACGTCCAGCAGAGCTTATTATAGACCTGCTCCCCCTTTTGCACATCCCCGCTGGGGAGCGATTGCGTCCACCCCAGATCTCCCCATACCAAGTAGAGTCCTATGACGATTCCTATCACCGATCTGTTCATGTTTCTCCCTCCTGCCAGAAACGCTATGGCTCGTTGTCAAACCGATAGAGCCTATTCCTCTTGCCGGGTCTGGGACCGGGTGGTACGGGGAAGGGGTACCAGAGGGAAGTGACGGAGAAAGACGAGGTAGGTCAGGGCCATGGCGGCAAAGAAGCCGATGGTAATACCAAGTTCCACCCAGCCCAGCGGCAAGGTCGGTTTCGTCCACAGCGCCGGTACAACCATGATGTACCGTTCCAGCCACATCCCTCCTACAATAAAGGCCGCCACGGTAAAGAGGGTGGTGGGATTCTCTTTTACTCCCCGGCTGAGGAGAATGAGGAATGGCCCCAGGTAACTGCCCACCAGGATAGCCCCCGAAAGCGGAGCCCAGGGTAATTCCTGGGTACGCCGGATGATGTACGCCGTCTCCTCCGGCAGATTGCCATACCAGATCACCAGGTACTGGGCCCAGAAGAAGTACCCACCTGCCAGCAGGCAAAAACCGAGGATCAGTTTTCCCAGGTCGTGCAATTGACGACGGGTAACATGCATCTCCAACCGCAAATACTTTCTCACCACCACCGTTACTATGGCGATAGCTGCCAGCGCCAGGTGCAATCCTCCCAGGAAGAAGAAGGCGCCAAAGAGCGTGCTGTACCATTCCGGCTCCAGGGACATGGCCAGATCGAACCCGATCAGAGAAAAGACTATGGCGTAAATGACGAAGAGGGGAGGGGTCAGGAAAGCAAGGAGCCGCTGACTCCGCTCCTCCTCGGCTTCCCATCCCCGCCAGCCACGGCGAAAGAGGGCTGAGAGACTCCCGCTGTTTTCCCTGTTCTGGGTAAGGGCCGCTCCCACTTCCGGACGGAACAGATGGTAGAGGTAATAGAGGCTTAAGCCATACAGGACGAGTAAGCCTATCCCATCACGGGTAAAGAGAAAAGGGACGTTGAGCCAGACCGCTTTCGCCGGAATGGGATGCGCAATCCAGGGGAAGAGACGCTGGCGTCCAAAGAAGAGGCCAAAGAAGAGGAGGAAAGAGACCGGTAAAAAGGCCGCCATCCCTGCGGCTACCCGCTTCACCGTTTCTCCCCATCGGGCCTGGGTGAGGTGATAGATGGCGGCAAAGATCAGTCCCCCTTGGGCCATGTTGGACCAGAAAAGCCAGTTGACCAGGAAAGTCTGCCAGACTCGAAGCGGATCGAGCCACAGCAGTCCCAGAACAAATGTCCCTATGCCCGCTACCAGTAACACTCCCAGCCCCCAGATGAGGCCACGAGTTTGGTAATGAAGCATACCTGCATATTGCTCTTGCCTTTGTTCCTGTCCGTTCATGGTCCCTGTAAGCTCCGAAGATAATTGACCACATCCCACCGTTCCGTGGGGGAGAGGTTTTCCGCCTGGGAAGGCATCAGCGCCCCTCCATTGGTGATGGTTCCGTACAGATAGCCGTCCGTCCGCTGTTTGAATAACTCGAGGGTCAGGTTGGGAGGCGGGACGAACTTTTTGGCCACCGGACCGTTCCCCCTGGCATCCTTTCCGTGGCAGAGGGCACAGT
>RFHZ01000743.1 GCA_003696125.1 Nitrospinota bacterium | reverse complement strand
GTCATGAGACAGCACAAGGCCGTCTCTGGAGAAAAGCGATGCCACGAAGATGAAACAGGCAGTTTCTGGGAGGGAAAAGGCTCTGCAGAAGGGGGATTTCTGTTGCGCGAGGTAGTCGAGGGCAACTTGCCGGTCCATTTTGCATGCAGGACTCTCCCGCTCCTCCCTACCTTTTGGGATCCAGGACAGGTGCTTAAGCCGGGACGATGGCCAGTACCCGCACCGGGCTGCCACTCCCCTCCACAATCTTCAAAGGGGCGGCAATGACCAGGGCACCGGTAGGAGGCAATTGATCCAGGTTACACAGGCTGGCCAGACCAAACTTCCCTGCCCCGTGCATGATCGTATGATTGGGAAAGGGGGGATCAAACTTCCCTGCCTGCCCGGCATCGGTCCCCACCGTCTCTACCCCAACCCCCAAGATGTCGCGTTCATAGGCGAGCAACTCAGAGGCGGATTTGTGGAATCCAGGGCTATGCGGTCCGTCCTCATCGATGTTCAAAAACGCTTCCGGATCGGCACGTTTACTCCAGTCGGTACGCAGCAGCACCCAGGATCCAGCCGGAATGCGACCATGATGCGCTTCCCAGGCCAGAATGTGCTCGGGAGTGAGCAGGAAGTCGGGAAAGCTCGCCACTTCCCGGCTCACATCGATGACACAGGCCGGTCCGATGAACCGGTGTGCCGGAATCGTATCACAGGTATTATTCGGTAAATCCTTTCCGGTGATCCAGTGTACCGGCGCATCGAAGTGGGTGCCGGTATGTTCTCCCAGATGTAACGTGTTCCAGTACCAGGCCGGCCCCTGGTCGTCGTAGCGGGAGATAACCTCGATGGAAAGAGGGGGAGAGGAGGCAAACATCGGGGGCAGGGTGATCACCGGGGTTTCCGGTCCCAACGGTTGGGTGAGATCCACCACCTTCAGGCGACCGGAACGGAGGGCTTCCATGAGTTGCATCAAAATGTTAACCATGTTGTGCTCCTATGATTTTTGAGGAGAACGATCACGCAGGCTCTGGAGATGACGCTGGAAGGTGAAACGGTTCTCCAGCATGTGCAGGTCGGTGAGATAGACCTGGGGGCCTTTCTGCTCCACCTTGGCCACAATGGTGGTGCATGCGTTGGCTGCCAGCGCTTCTTGAAAGGCCTGGCTAAACTGATCGAGGGTGCGGACCGTGGTGGTGCGGGGCACACCGGCTGCTGTCGCCATCCCGGCAATATCACTCCCTGTTGCCGTAGCGGTCGGGAAGCCGCCGGTGGAAACAAAGCTCTCGTTGTCGAACACGATGTGTATGAGATTGGGCGGAGCGTATTGAGCCAGGGTGGTCAGGCTCCCGAGATTCATCAGGATCGAGCCGTCCCCGTCCAGTACCACCACCTTGAGCTCGGGTCGGCTCAACGCAATTCCCAGTCCCAGGGAGGAGGCGAGTCCCATCGCGTGCTCCAGGT
>RFHZ01000742.1 GCA_003696125.1 Nitrospinota bacterium | reverse complement strand
CCTGGCCGCCTACAATGCGGGTACAGGGAGGGTAAACCAGTGGAGGAAGCAGATCAGCCAGCGTGACTGGGATGAATTTGTGGAGAACATCCCTTTTCGGGAAACGCAGTGGTATATCAAGAATGTCCTGCGTAACTATCACATCTACCAGAAGATCTATGGGCAGGAAAAGGCAGAGAAGATGACCAGAAAGTAGCCCTGGACCCCAGGTCTCGGGCAGGCAAGGAGGAGACATGCGCTTTGTCAAGATGCACGGTATCGGGAACGACTACATCTACATCGACTGCTTCCAGCAGGAGGTCAAAGCCCCGGAAAAGCTGGCTCCCCGCATGAGTGACCGCCATTTTGGGGTGGGAGGAGACGGACTGATCTTGATCATGCCCTCACAACGCGCCGACCTGCGTATGCGCATGTTCAATGCGGACGGGAGCGAAGCGGAGATGTGTGGCAACGGTATCCGCTGTGTGGCCAAATACGCCTATGACCATCATCTCGTCCGCAAGGAAGAGATCAGTGTGGAGACGCTTGCCGGCATCCTCCACCTCCAGCTCTTCCCCCGCGCCGGTAAGGTGGAACGGGTGCGGGTGAATATGGGGGTACCGCGATTGCTGGGCAAAGAGATTCCGGTGCAAAAGGGAGGAGAGGAGCCCATCATCGATCAGCCGCTCACCGTCCAGGAGCGAGAGTTCCGCATCACCTGCGTCTCCATGGGCAATCCCCACTGTGTGATCTTTGTGGGGGATACGGAGACCTTTCCGGTTACCGGGTACGGACCCCAGATCGAGCACCATCCCTTCTTCCCCCAGCGGACCAACGTCGAGTTTGTCCAGGTACTGAGCGCTGACGCGATCCGGATGCGCACCTGGGAGCGGGGCTCCGGGGAGACCCTGGCCTGTGGAACCGGTGCCTGCGCCGCGACTGTTGCCTCCATCTTAAACGGGAAAACCGGTCCCCGCATCACGGTCCACCTGCGGGGTGGAGACCTGGAACTGGAATGGGGAGGCGAGGGAGAGCCGGTCTTCATGACCGGTCCCGCCACCGAAGTCTTTAGCGGAGAATGGCCAGAGGAAGAGACAGGGGAGGAGAGATGAGAAAACCGATTGAACTGCGTAGCGACACCACCACCAAGCCCTCAGAAGGGATGCGACAGGCCATGGCCCGGGCCGAAGTGGGGGATGATGTGTTTGGGGAAGACCCGACCGTGAATCGATTGCAGGAGATGGTGGCCGAGCTGCTGGGTAAAGAGGCGGCCCTCTTTGTCCCCTCCGGCACCATGGCCAACCAGCTGGCCATTCGCGCCCACACCCACCATGGGGATGAGATCATCATGGAACGGTGGGCGCACCCCTTTAACAGCGAAGCCGGGGCCCTGGCCGCCCTCTCCGGTGTGCAGGTCAACCTGGTGGAAGGGGTACGCGGGATCATCACCGTGGAGCAGGTCAGGCAGGCTGTGCGCACACCCAATGTGCACCATCCCCCCACCACCCTGATCTGTTTAGAGAACACGCATAACCGGGGTGGGGGAAAGGTCTACCCGATCGAGACCATCGCCGCCATCCGGGAGTTTTCCCTGGCCTCGGGAATCCCGATGCACCTGGATGGGGCCCGGCTGCTGAATGCGGTGGTGGCCAGCGGGATCCCGGCCGCCCGGTACGCCTCCTACTTCGATTCCTGCACCCTCTGTCTCTCCAAAGGACTCGGCGCCCCGGTAGGTTCGCTGGTGGCCGGAACCAGGGAGTTTATTACCCGGGTCCATCGCTACCGCAAGATGTTTGGTGGGGGTATGCGCCAGGTGGGAATCCTGGCTGCAGCCGGTATCTATG
>RFHZ01000741.1 GCA_003696125.1 Nitrospinota bacterium | reverse complement strand
TCTCCGGATAGCCCTCAAGGGACCGACGAGTCGGCGGTGGAGCAGTTGATCCGTGGACAGAAGAGCATCGTCCATGCCGACATCCTGAATCGCGGCACCTTCTTGAAACGGATGCCCCAGCAGGTCAAGGATGGCATCATCCAGTGGGGACCCCACTTCCCCATTGCCGGTGGGACTTCCGGTTCGGTCGTCTTCCTGGCCATGGCCTCCTTCAACATCACCAAACAGAAGGGGCCGGATGCGGAGATCAAGGAGCAGGCGGCCTGGGAGTTTGTCAAGGAGTGGTTCCGGGAGGAAAACCAGATCGCCCTGGCCAAGAGTAGCGGTCTCTGTGCCCGCCGCGATGTGTGGGATGGACTCAAAGGGGCACCGGATCACTATATCGAGGCCACCACCTCCATGCTGAACAATCCCGGGGTCTGGAGTAACCATCCCAAGAGCGTCGATATCCAGTACAACCTCTTCGCTCCCCATATCCAGAAGGCGATGGGGGGGAGTGAGGTGGCCACCGAGCTGCGTTCCTATGTGGAAGAGGTGAACAAGATCTTAAAAGTGTAAAGGAGACGGGGACTCCCTCTGCGGGGAGGAGTCCCCAGGCAGGGTGAGGTACCAGGACTATGCAAGCGAAAACAGCTATGGGCAAGCGGTGGGCCATGGCAGAGGATACCTGGTTGATCGTCCTCTTCCTGTTGCCAACCCTCGCCTTTCTCATCTTTCTCCTCTGGATCCCCTTTCTGCAGGGGATCTGGATGAGCTTTCACCACTGGCCCTTCATCGGGGAACCGAAATGGCTGGGACTGCAAAACTATCGAGACCTGGTGACCGCAGACTACTTCTGGACGGTGATTAAGGCCACCCTGATCTACTCGCTCACCACCCTTTTCCAGTTGATCATTGCCCTGATAGCGGCCCTCTCCCTCAACCAGAAGTTCATCCCGCTCAAGGAGGTCTGGCGGGGGATCATGCTGATGCCGTACGCCATGCCACCGGTGGTCACCGGCGCCATCTGGATGTACCTGCTCGATCCGGATCTGGGGATGGTGACCCACTATCTCCTCAAGTTCGGTATCCTCTCGGAACCGGTGTACTGGGCTTCGGATCCGACCTGGGCCAAGTGGGTGATTACCCTGGTCGCTTCCTGGACCTTCTGGCCCTTTATGTTCCTGATCATCCTGGCCTCCCTGCAGTCGATCCCGGAGAGCTACTATGAGCTGGCCGAGGTCTATGGAGCCAACCTCTGGCAGCGGTTTCGGGTCGTCACCCTCCCCCATATCCGGGGCGCGATCCTCACCGCGGTCATCATCCGCATCGCCTGGAATCTGGCCAAGATCGATCAGCCCTTCCAGTTGACCGGAGGGGGACCGGGGTACGAGACGAGCGTGCTCAGTATCCTGACCTACCGGTTTGCTTACCTGTCCGGGAATTTCGGGATGGCCTTCACTGTAGGCCTCTTCCTGGTCGCCTTCACCTTTCTCTTAATCGCCCCGTTTCTCAGAGGGTTTCAGGCCCAGGTGCGACAGGCGGGAAGGAGGGGATGAGTCATGGCCTATCTCAACGACCGGTCATCGTTCGGACACAAGCTCTTGGGTTATGCCGGGCTTCTCCTGGTCCTCCTCCTGGTGTTGATCCCTTACACCTATATCCTCTTCTCCGCCTTCAAACCCCCGGGAGAGATCTTTGAGGTGAAGTGGTTCCCGGAGGAGTGGAGCCTGGATGCCTGGCGCTATACCCTGGAATCGGTCCAGTTTCAGAAATACATCCTCAACAGCTTCATCGGGGGATTAGGGGCATCCTTTATTGCCCTGATCATAGCCGTTCCCGGTGCCTATATCTTTGGGCGAAAGCAGTTCTGGGGCAAAGAGGTCTTCTTTTACACCATCACCCTGGCCCTCCTCTTCCCCTTTGTCCTGCTGGTGGTGCCGATGACCATCCTCTGGATCAAGCTCGGGCTCTACGATACCATGCCGGGTCTGTGGCTCGCCTACCAGGTCTTCATCATCCCCTTTGCCCTCTGGATCCTGCGGGGGTATTTTGCCGAGCTCCCCCCCTTTCTGGAAGAATGCGCCATGGTCTACGGCTGCACCCACTTTCAGGCTTTCTATCGGGTCATGCTCCCCCTGGCCAAGCCGGTGATCGTTTCCCTGCTCTTCATCGCCTTTCTCATCGGCTGGAGCGATTTCCTCTTCTCCAACATGTTGACCACAGGAGAAGGCCCGCGAACGGCATCGGTTGTCCTCTATGTGACTGCTGTTGGTGGAGAACGGGTCGAGTGGGAGGTGCTGATGGTGATGACCCTGATGGCCGGGATTCCACCGGTGATCCTCTACATCCTGGCCCAGAGACAACTGATGCAGACCTTTGCCGTGAAGAAGCGGTGAGGAACCGGACGTCTGGTAGGGGCGCAGCGCGTTGTGCTCCTACCTGCTAAACAGGAACACTTGACGACAATAAAGCAGGCACAAAGGGTTGTCCGTGGAACGTTAGAACGTGGTAACGTGCAACAGAGCAGGGGCAAAGGGCCAAAAGAATTGGGGAGTGTGTATGGTTACAGAGGGGATAGATAGAGGCATGAGGAGCAACACCGGTATTCAGGTCAGAAATCTGGTCAAGACGTTTCAGCGTGGAGCGGTACAGGCCTGTAAGAACGTGAATCTGGAGGTAGGGGAAGGGGAGTTGATGGTGCTCCTCGGCCCTTCCGGGTGCGGGAAGACCACGACCCTGCGGTGCATTGCCGGTCTGGAAAGACCGGATAATGACGATGCCATCTGGATCAAGGGACGGAACGTGACTCGTCTGGCTCCCAAGGATCGCAACCTCGCCTTTGTCTTTCAGGATACCACCCTCTTCCCGCATCTCAACGTTCGTCGCAACATCTCCTTTGGCCTGGACATGCGAAAGACCCATAGTAAGCCGGAGATTGCGCGACGGGTGCAGGAGGTGGCGCAACTGCTTCACCTGGAAGCCCTGCTGGATCGAAAGCCGGATCAGCTCTCCGGGGGACAGGCGCAGCGGGTAGCGCTGGGACGGGCCATCGTCATGGAGCCGGATGCCTTCCTCATGGATGAGCCGCTGGCCAATCTCGATGCCGCCTTGCGGGTAGAGATGCGCACCGAAATCAAACGCATTCAGCGCAAGCTCGGCACCTCCACCATCTTTGTCACCCATGATCAGGAGGAGGCGCTGAGTCTGGGGGATACCATCGCGGTGATGAATGACGGGGTGGTGCAGCAGGTCGGCTCTCCCTACGATATCTATCATCGACCGGCAAACATCTTTGTCGGTACCTTTATCGGCTCTCCCCCCCTCAATCTCTTCTCCTGTGCC
>RFHZ01000074.1 GCA_003696125.1 Nitrospinota bacterium | reverse complement strand
TTCAGAGCGTAGGGGCGGCAGCAGGTAGATAGACAGCAGGCATGGAGTGGGGAGGGAAAGATCCCTCTCCCCCCTGTTTCTCCGGAGAGTAGCCCGGTACCTCTGGCAGAGGAGAGGGAGAGCAACAGGGGGATGACCGGTTCCCCTGTCTTTTTTTTGGGACAAAATGACTCACCATGTGACATTCTGTCTCTTTTATTCTTCTCCTCTTCTCTAGAGGGAGGGGGAGGGGGAGGGCAGGTTCCCCACTGGTAGCCTCTTGGAGCGCCCCTCTGGCCAGCGGCTTTCATGGCATTATTTTTGCTTTTTTCTACAGGGAGGAGGTTTTTTGTCTTTAAATTATCTCGTCCTTACTCACGTCTCTCTTCGCATCGATATGCAGAACCGATGGGAATCGAGGCTGGACACACAGGTGTATCTGCCACTGCGTGCAGCAGGATCGCACAAGCGATGCACAGGTTTTTGAGCATCCCCTGAAGACACTCCGGAGGGAAGGTGAGGTTTGCATCGGGGCTTTTGTTTTTTCAAGGTGAGGAGCAAGAAACATGGCGCAAAAAAGACAGGTTACGATCGATGGGAACGAGGCAGCAGCTTATGTCGCCTATAAAACGAATGAAGTCATAGCCATCTACCCGATCACCCCTTCGACACCGATGGGGGAGCTGGCGGATGCCTGGGCAGCCAATGGCGAGCGGAATATCTGGGGAACGGTACCCCTGGTGCAGGAGATGCAATCAGAGGGAGGAGCGGCCGGTGCCCTGCACGGGGCTGCCCAGACCGGTGCCCTCACCACCACCTTTACCGCCAGCCAGGGACTCTTGTTGATGATTCCCAACATGTATAAGATCGCCGGGGAACTCACCAGCACCGTCTTCCACATCGCGGCCCGGGTGGTCGCTGCCCAGACCTTGTCCATCTTCTGTGATCACAGCGATGTGATGGCAACCCGGGCGACCGGTTGGGGGATCCTCTTTGCCGATTCGGTACAGGAGGTCATGGATTTCGCCCTGATCGCCCAGGCGAGTACACTGGAAGCGCGTGTTCCTTTT
This sequence comes from Nitrospinota bacterium, assembly GCA_003696125.1. Classification (GTDB taxonomy): domain Bacteria; phylum Tectomicrobia; class Entotheonellia; order J063; family J063; genus J063. Next base: position 222 of record RFHZ01000074.1, on the reverse strand, counting down.
CTCCATGTTTTCGACGGTTTTCGGACTTCTCACGAGGTCATGAAGATAGAGAAGCTGTCTGAGGAGGAGATTCGGGCCATGATCGACGATGAGCTGATCCGGGCCCATCGCCTGCGTAGCCTCTCCCCGGACAGACCGGTGCTGCGGGGCACGGCCCAAAACCCTGATGTCTTCTTCCAGACACGGGAAGCGGTGAATCCATACTATCTCGCCGTCCCGACC
>RFHZ01000073.1 GCA_003696125.1 Nitrospinota bacterium | reverse complement strand
TATCATCAATAAATGGAAACTGGAGGATGTCGTATACCGTACCCGTCTACCCAACCTGACCGTTATCCCTGGGGGGAAGGCGGCAGTCGATTTCCCGGAGGCCTTTCAGTCTCCAGGGTTAGCTCGTTTCTTCCGGGAAGTAAAATCCCAATATGACCTCGCCCTTTATGATTCTCCTCCGGTTAATCGCTACATCGATGCTTCACTCTTAAGCAGTGCCATGGATGGGGTGGTGCTGGTCGTACGCTCTGGTCATTCCAGGCGACAGGAAGTGATGGCAGCGAAGAATGAGATCAGCACGGCAGGTGGACAGATACGTGGAGTGGTGATGAATGATTTTCGCAGCCCTATACCCCTTTTCCTGGCCAGACGGTTGTAGCAGATGTCTCAGCGCCAGAGTATCTTGAGAGCGACAACGATTTTGGGGATAGCCCGTGTCGGCTATCACGGACTCCTCTTTGCGCAGTTTGCCTATTTCCTATACGCTTTCGGTTCCACCCATATCACCGATGCCCTCATTATTGCCCAAACCCTCCCTTTCCTCTTGTCAAGCCTGTTTAATCGGGGGTTTACCCATATCCTTATTCCCCTTTTCACCGAGTTTCGTGAACAGAAAGGGGAAGAAAAAGCCTGGAAGTTTGCCAGTGCCCTCCTTTTCTTCTCTCTGCTGGCTTTGATCGGTTTGATGCTGCTCATCGTGATTCTGGCCCCTTTTCTTATCCGGCTCCTGGCTCCTGGCTTTTCGCCGGAAGACCAGGCCCTGGGGACACGTCTGCTGCGTTACCTCTCTGTATTTGTCATTTTGAATGGCATCATTGGCATCCCCCGTTGTCTGTACTTCGCTTATCACTCTTTTACCGTGCCTGCTGTAACCTCGCTCTTTCTGAGCACCAGTGTGATTGTTGCCATCTTTCTCTTCAAAGACCTCTTGGGCATATATGCGGTCGTGTTGGGGACTCTCGTTGGGGGAGCTATGCAGTTGTTCGTCCTCTTCGGCTTTTTAAACGTCGGGAAACGGAAGTTTCGGTGGTTTTTCCATCTACAAGCAGAAGGGATAGGGGAGTTCACCAGGCTCTTGGGTCCCCGGCTTGTATTAATGGTCATAACCCGGTTTAATGTTGTCGTGGATCGAGGATTTGCCTCTGGCCTGGGGCCGGCCTTTGTTTCGGCCTTAAGCTATGCGGACCGGATTTGCACAGCCCCGCTGGAGTTTTTAAATGCGACCTTTGGAGTGGTGATCATGCCCGTCCTCTCTGGCGATGTTGCCCTGGGGAATATGGAGGAATTCAAGGAAAGGCTTGGCCAGTACGTGCGATTGGCCAGTTTCTTCATCGTTCCTGTGACCATCTTTTTCTTGCTCTCAGGAGGCCCGATAATTCAGCTCCTTTTCCAGGGGGGAGCTTATGGAATCCAGGGGGTTTCCCTCACCACGGCTGCCCTTATCTTTTATAGCCTGGGGCTGGTACCGGTCTCCATCTCTACCACCCTGCGGGGAGGATTTTTTGCTCTCAAAGACACGGTAACGCCTCTCAAGGTGGGAATATGGGGATTTTTCTGCAATTTCCTCCTCAACTAT
>RFHZ01000740.1 GCA_003696125.1 Nitrospinota bacterium | reverse complement strand
GTCTATGGTGTGCCACGGGCCACCCTGGATGCTGACCTGGTTGCCGATATCCGTCTTGAACAGGCTGAACCGTTGGCACAGGCCTGGCGTGATGCGTTCTATGTGGATGTCGAGGCGATCCGGGATGCGGTACGGCGTCAGAGCAGCTTCAATCTCATCCATCTGGACACTCTGTTTAAGGTCGATATCTTTGTCCCCAAACGGCGCGCATTCGATCAGGTACAGTTTACTCGCCGTGTTCCTCATCTTCTTCCCACCGAGCCGGAACGTACAATCTACCTGACCACGGCTGAAGACACCATCCTGACCAAGCTGGAATGGTACCGCATCGGCGGTGAGGTGTCGGAGCGACAGTGGCGTGATGTCCTGGGGGTATGTAAAGTGCAGGGCCATCGCCTGGACCTCGAGTACCTCCGGCACTGGGCAACCCGGCTTGGAGTCCTTGATCTATGGGAACGTGCCTTCAGCGCAGCCAACCTGTAATTCACTGCCAAGCCTTCTGCGTCCCGTCCCGACCTGGAGAGGTCAGGATGCCGGGGAGAGATTCCCGTACCGGTGGCCACCTGGTACTAATTCCTCCTGGCCGAGGAAAGGCTCTCCTGCTGCCGGTACTGTTCAGCCACAAGATTTATCAAACCGGTCGCGTAGTCGATCCTCCTCTGCCACTCCTCCTCGGTAGCCACCTCCTGCAGCATCCGTTCTGCTTCCCGCTCCAGATTGTGGTAACGAGCAGGGACAGATCCGGACGCCACGAAGTGACGCTGGAAGAGTTGTAAGGCTGCGGCATCATCCTCGGGGTGCACCTTCTGGGTACCCAGCAGGGCGCGAGCCCCCAGGACCAGGGCCTTATAGAGGGCAGCAGAAGCGGTCTGGTAATCCTGTGCCTCCAGGGCCGTAGTGGCCTGGTGGAGGTAGCGCTGCGCATCCCCGATATCTGCCTCCGTAACATCGCGTGCCCCCTCGCTGCACTCTCCGGCCCCGATTTCGGCCAGGGAGAACTGCTCTACCGCTCCCCAATCGATATAGATGCTCCGCTCCTCACGGAAGGAGGGAAGCGGTCCCTGACGCTGTACCAGTTGCCGGAGATCCTGCCGTCCCCGTCGATCCAGGAAATCCTGAAAGGCTTCGCCGGGAAGCCTGGTGTCGAGATAGTGGTGCAAGAAGGTACGCAGGAGGTCAGGCACCTTCCTGGCCGGTACAAACCCGCACGACTCCCCCAGCCGGGTCTTCCCTTCGGCAACCCGTCCACCTACCAGCACCCGGTAGTGGGGTACCATCTGATCCTGGACCCGTCTCGCCGCGCCATGCAACCCGATGGCCCCGATCGGATGCTGTCCACAGGCGTTCGGACAGCCGCTGATGCGGATATCGATGTCGTCAAGCTCCTCCAGAGGGAGCTCACTCTCCTCCAGCGTCTGCATAAGTGCCTGGGCCAGGCCCCGGGAGAGACAGATGCCCAGATTGCAGGTTGCTGCTCCGGGGCAGGAGAGGATATCCGTAATCCCCTCGGCCTGGCCCTGGGTCAGACCGATCCCTTTCAGCGCCTGGTACAGGGGATAGAGCTCGGCATCGGCTACCCAGCGAAGGATGAGGTTCTGGCGATGCGTGGTGCGTACGCTCTGCTCCCCGAACCTCCTGATCACCTGTGCCAGTTGGGTCAACTGCCCGGCCGGAATGTTACCCAAAGGGAGCCAGATCTGTACGGCAGCGTATCCGGGTTGTCGCTGCCTCAAGACATGGGTAGAGAGCCAGGCCTGAAAGGCGGGATCACCGTTCCTCTGCGGTCCAGACTCACCGTTCACTCCCATGCTCTGCACCTGGGGAGGAGGAGCGGGGAGCGGGCGGAGGGAGAGGGGACGGGGACCCTCGGCCCTGACCCGGGAGAGTTCTTCCCGGTAGATGGCACGGAATTGCTCCTCTCCCAGGCGTTCCATTACGAAGCGAAGACGGGCGCGGTGCCTGTTCTGCCGGTCACCGTACCGGTCGAAGAGGCGGACCAGTGTTTCCACCACGGCAGAGACCTCTTCGGCCAGGATAAAGGGTTCGAGCAGGGTGGCTGTGCGCGAGTGGGCACCGAGTCCTCCCGCGACATAGACGGTAAAGCCCTGCACCGTTCTGCCGTCCTGGTATGCGGTTTTGGCAATGAATCCCAGATCGTTGATGGTCGCCAGGGCACAGTCGTCGGCACAGCCGGAGAAGGCGATCTTGAACTTGCGGGGAAGCGTATAGGAACGGGGATCACGTAGCCACTGTTCGGTGAGGGCAATCGGGTAAGGGCTGACGTCAAAGGCTTCCTGCGGGCAGACACCGGCCAGGGCACAGGCGGTGATGTTGCGGATGGTGTTTCCCCCGCCGCCGCGTGGGGTCAGGCTGACCTCGACGAGTTCTTCCAGCACCGTGGGGGTATTTTGCAGGGAAACGCCATGGATCTGCACATCCTGCCGGTCGGTCACGTGCACCACACCATCACCGTACCGGGCCGAAAGCCGGGCAATGGTTTCCAACTGCTCGGGCAGCAGACCACCGGCCGGAACCTTTACCCGGACCATATAGGTCTCTCCCCGGCGTTGGCTGTACACGCCCCAGGGGACACGAAAGGCTTTAAACTGCTCTGGAGAGACCTCACCACGCTGGAAGCGTTCCACTTCCATGCGGTAGAGGGGTATGCTGTCGAGTACTTCACGGGGAATCTGGTAGAACCCCTTCTGTTGAGTCTGCATCGATTCCTCCCTTTCAAACGGTTCCAAACATCCCGAGTGTTTACACCGAAAAACCCTCCCCGGGCCCATGCGCGGATCACACGCCCGCACCGTTTGCGTTCACCGAAAAAGCGCCCGCCGGCACATGTTCCTGGCCGTCACCGTTTACGTGAACTCTGGTCAGAATGATCTCCGCCTCGTGTTCGAAGCCACCGGTTTCTATGGGGCAGTTCATACCGCACTCCTTCGGCGCATCCTTCTCCCACCACCAGCGACCGGCGCGTTTATCCTCACCCGGTTTGACGGGACGCGAGCAGGGTGCACACCCGATGCTGGTATAGCCCTGCTCGTAAAGGGGATGGATGGGGACCCCATGCCCGGCCAGATAGTCCCAGACCTCCTCCTCTGTCCAGTCGGCCAGGGGGTTGAGCTTGACGATGCCACCGTGATCGTGATCGAGCTCCACTTTCTTGATGGCGGCACGGGAGGCCCATTGATCCCGGCGCAGGCCTGTAAACCAGGCATCCAGTTCCCGGAGAGCTCCCACCAGGGGTCGTACCTTGCGGATGTGACAACAGAGAAAGCGCATGGAGACCGACCTGTAGAAGAGATTGGCACCGTGGCGCTTTACCATCTCCTCCACCTCGCGATGGTCAGGCAGGAGTATCTGCCAGCGCGCCTTGGGATAGTGTGCGCGCACCTCATCCAGAAAGGCGAGCGTAGCCTCTGGCAGCCGGCCGGTATCTACGGTGATGACCCGCACGGTGGGATCGATACGATAAGCCATATCCAGGATGGCCATCGAGTCTATCTGGAGTGAGCTGACGATAGCCACCCGATCGCCAAAAGTCTCCAGTCCCCAGCGCACGATCTCTTCAGGGGGTTCATGATCTAAATCCATGGCAATTTCGCCGATTTCGAGATCATCAAATCTGATACGCTCCGACATGGGCATC
>RFHZ01000739.1 GCA_003696125.1 Nitrospinota bacterium | reverse complement strand
TCGAACATCGAGGGTCCCCGACGGTGATTCTGGCCAAGACCATCAAGGGGTACGGCCTGGGAGAGAGTGGAGAGGGGAAAAACATCACCCACCAGCAGAAGAAGCTGAATGAGGAAGAGCTACGCGAGTTCCGCAGCCGTTTCGGCATTCCCATTTCAGACGAAGAGATCACCCAGGTCCCCTTCTACAAACCGCCAGAGGACAGCCCGGAGATGCGCTACCTGCGTGAGCGTCGGCAGGAACTGGGCGGTTTTGTCCCGGCACGACGCGTGAGCTGTGAGCCGGTCAAGATCCCTTCTGATGAACTCTTTGCCGAGTTCTACCAGGGGAGTGAGCGGGGAGTGGCTACCACCATGGTCTTCGTACGGATTCTGGCCAAGCTGCTCCGGGACAAAAATCTCGGCAAACTGGTGGTACCCATTGTCCCTGATGAAGCCCGCACCTTCGGCATGGAAGCCCTGTTCCGCCAGGTCGGGATCTATTCCCATGTGGGACAGCTCTACGAACCGGTGGATGCTGCCACCCTCCTCTACTATAAAGAGGATAAAGCCGGCCAGATCCTGGAAGAGGGGATTACCGAAGCTGGAGCCATGTCTTCCTTTATCGCGGCCGGAACCGCCTATGCCACGCACGGTATCCCGACCATCCCCTTCTTCATCTTCTACTCCATGTTCGGCTTTCAACGCGTGGGAGACCTCATCTGGGCGGCCGGGGATGCTCGCTGTCGTGGTTTCCTGGTCGGTGGAACCTCGGGACGAACCACCCTGGCCGGGGAAGGGCTCCAGCATCAAGATGGACACAGCCACCTGTTCGCCTATGCGGTACCGAATCTGCGCGCCTACGACCCTGCCTTTGCCTACGAACTCGCCGTTATCATTCGGGATGGGCTGCAGCGGATGTACGAAAGGCAGGAGGATATCTTCTACTACCTGACGGTCATGAACGAACCCTATGCCATGCCCCCCATGCCGGAAGGGGTGGAAGAAGGGATTCTCAGGGGGATGTACAGGTGCAAGCCCTCTGAGAACACCGAGGCCAGGCTTCGTGCCCAACTCTTCGGAAGCGGAGCGATCCTGAATGAGGCCTTAAAAGCCCAGAAACTGCTTGAAGAGCGCTATCAGGTCGCTGCAGATGTATGGAGTATCACCAGCTATAAGGAGCTTTATCGTAACGGCCATGCCGTGGAACGCTGGAACATGCTCCACCCGTCCGAACCGCCCAAAGTTCCCTACGTCACCTCCTGTCTGGCCCAGGCTCCTGGCGTCTTTGTGGCTGCCTCTGATTACGTCAAGGCTCTCCCCGACTCGATTGCTCGCTGGTGTCCGAAACCCCTGGTTTCCCTGGGAACCGATGGCTTTGGGCGAAGCGACAGCCGGAGTGCTCTGCGGGACTTCTTTGAGGTGGATGCCCGTTTCATCACCCTGGCCACCCTGGCTGCCCTGGCACGGGAAAAGCAGATCCAGCCGAGCGTGGTGGAAAAGGCGATGCGAGAACTGGAGATCGATCCTGCCAAGGTCGATCCAGCCATGGCTTAAGCAGAGGTGCCTGTCACTATGGTCACAGAATTCAAGCTCCCTGAACTGGGCGAGAACATCGAAGAAGCAGAAGTCATCCAGGTCCTGGTCTCCGAAGGAGAGCGGGTGAAACAGGACCAGCCGCTGCTGGAACTGGAGACGGAAAAGGCCACGGTGGAAGTCCCCTCCCCCCTGGAGGGTATCATCAAGGCGGTTCACGTGCGGGAGGGGGAAAAGGTCAAAGTGGGACAGCTTCTTCTCACCCTGGAAGAGCAGATAAAAGCCGGAGGAGCGGAGACTATCCCGAGGCCAACAACGGCGGCGGAGCCTCTATCGGCTTCCCCTGAACAGGCCGACGAGGCGTCCCCGGGAGCCGAACCCCTAGCAGCAAAGGAGCCTGAAGAGGTAGCGGAGAAAGAAGCGGTGATCCCTCCCCCTGCCCCTCCCCGCCCCCTGATTCCGGCCGGTCCCTCTGTGCGTCGTCTGGCTCGCGAACTCGGCGTAGATCTCTCT
>RFHZ01000738.1 GCA_003696125.1 Nitrospinota bacterium | reverse complement strand
GCCCAGTACAGGGAGCTGGCCGCCTTTGCCCAGTTCGGCAGCGAACTCGATGCCGCCACCCAGGCCCAGCTCACCCGGGGTGCGCGCATGGTGGAGATCCTCAAGCAGGATCAGTACCAGCCGCTGCCGGTAGAAAAGCAGATCATGATCATCTTTGTCGGGATCCATGGCTATCTGGACGACATCCCGGTTGAGCAGTGCCGTCGCTTCGAGCGCGAGTTCTACACCTTTGTCGAGAACAAGTATCCGGAGCTTCCCAAAGAGATCGCGGAGAAAAAGCAGCTCGATGAGGCGATCGAAGAGAAGCTACACCAGGTGATCAAAGAGTTTAAAGCCGAGTTTAAACAGGAGTAAGGAGGGGACGGATACCCTTTATCACCAGGGGAGTTATGCTACATGCCGAGTTTGCGTGATATTCGACGCCGCATCAACAGCGTCAAGAAGACGCAGCAGATCACCCGGGCCATGAAGATGGTCTCTGCGGCCAAGCTGCAGCGGGCCCAGGAGCGGGTGGTGGCCGCACGTCCCTATGCCAACAAGATGGCGGAGGTGCTGGCCAACCTGGCCGTCCGGGCCAAACCTGGGGTCCATCCCCTGCTGGAAGATCGGGGCCAGGCCAGGATCCTGCTCCTTGTGATCACCGCTGATAAGGGGCTCTGCGGGGCCTTTAACAGCAACCTTACCCGGGCCGCAACCCAGTTTGTGCACGAACACCGGGACTCTGAGGTCTCCCTGGTAGTGGTGGGACGCAAGGGACGTGACTTCTTCCGTCGCCGGCCAGAATACCGGGTCCGTTCCACCCACGTAAACCTCTTCCAGCGCACCGTGGCTTATGAGACAGCGGCCAAACTGGCCCGGGAAGTGACCCAGGTTTATCTGGATGGAGAAACGGATCGAGTCTTTGTCCTGTACAACGAATTTCGTTCCGCCTTACAACAGCGACTCACCACCAGACAGCTCATCCCGATCACGCCACGACCGGTGGCCGAAGGGGAGCTGGTCGTCGATTATCTCTACGAACCCTCGGTCGATGCCATCTTAAGCGCCCTCCTGCCTCGTTACGTCGAGGTGCAGGTCTTCCGTGCCCTCCTGGAGTCGGTGGCCAGCGAACATGGCGCCCGCATGACCGCCATGGATTCGGCCACCTCCAATGCGGAAGAGATGATCGACCGGTTGACCCTGACCTTTAACCGTACCAGACAGGCAGCCATCACCAAAGAGATCATCGAAGTGGTGAGTGGAGCAGATGCACTCAAAGGATAATAATCAGAGGAGGAAAAGAGGATCATGAACGAAGGGAGGGTAACGCAGGTTATCGGCCCGGTAGTCGATATTCGATTCGATGTCGGGCATCTGCCAGCCATCTATAATGCCATCAAAATCATCAAGGGAAATGGTGCCGGGGATGGAGAAGGGGAGTATATCGTGACCGAGGTGGCCCAGCATCTCGGGGAAGCCACGGTCCGTACCGTCTCCATGCACCCGACCGACGGCCTGGTACGCGGCATGAAGGCGATCGATACCGGTGGCCCGATCTCGGTACCGGTGGGGAGAGAAGTACTGGGCCGGGTGTTGAATGTGATCGGAGAGCCGGTGGACAAGCTCGGCCCGATCCAGGCCAAAGAACGCTATCCGATTCATCGTCCCGCTCCTTCCCTGGAAGAGCAGGGGACGACCACCGAGATGTTCGAGACCGGGATCAAGGTGATCGACCTCCTGGAACCGTACATGAAGGGGGGGAAGACCGGGCTCTTCGGGGGAGCTGGTGTCGGCAAGACGGTCATCATCATGGAGCTGATCCGCAACATCGCCCAAGAGCATGGTGGGTTTTCCGTCTTTTCCGGCGTGGGAGAGCGCACCCGTGAGGGGAACGATCTCTGGCTGGAGATG
>RFHZ01000737.1 GCA_003696125.1 Nitrospinota bacterium | reverse complement strand
GACCGAGGCTCCTGGATAAGGAGAGGAGATGATATCGGTTAATACCAGAATACCCTCCCCCAGAAATGGGTCTTGCGGGGGGTGAAGGCTCAGGATATGCTGGAGGAGGGGGAGGATCTTCTCCACGGCATGAATACCGAGCTGGGGCTGGGAAGCATGAGCCGGTTTTCCGTACGTCTTGAGGAGCACTTCTCCCCGTCCTCGTTGCCCCCGGGCAATGGCTAAATGCGTTGCCTCCCCGATAACAACGGCCGATGGGTAAAGGGAGCGAGTCTTGAGAAGATCGAGTGCCTTCCCCAGGGTATACCCCTCAAAAAATTCCTCCCAGGTGGTCGCGGTCACGACAATGTTCCCGGCCAGCCGGTGCTTCTCTCGCGCCAAGGCTCCTGCAGCCATCACCATCGCGGCCAGGGCACCTTTCATATCGGCGCTTCCCCGGCCATAGATACGATCAGACACGCTCTCTGCCCCGAAGGGGGGGAAGTGCCACTCATCAGGATTGGGAACAGGAACGGTGTCCATATGGGCATCGAACAAGATGGTCTTCTCTCCCTGTCCCCGGATCACACCGATCACCGAACCGTACGCATCGATAAGGACTTCATCATACCCGAGCGCGTGCATCTGCTGCTGCACGAGTCTGGCAACCTCCCCTTCTCTCCCCGAGAGACTCTCTGTCTTGATCAGTTGTTGAGCAAAAGCGACTAAGGTTTCCGCCCTCATGCAGACACCTCTCTTTCATACGTCATGAACGATTTGCGAAAGCCCTGTCTACTGATACCGGATTTCACCACCTTCGTCAAGTCTCTTCCCCAAGAGAGAGGGGGTAGAGACAAGCCCTTCAGTCTGACGAGGCATGCTTTTCGAGGAAAAGCGACTCTAATCGCTCAAAAAGGGAGGTAAATGCGGTGGGAAGTCTTTTGAGGAAGGCGATATGGAGCGTCCAGGGCCGGGACGCGGTCTGCACGTTGCGGATGGCTCCCAGCAGGGTTAAGGAGAGCATCTCCGGCTTGGCATCGTCTGTCCACAGAGGTAGCGAGAAGTGTAACGATACCAGTCGAGACATCCCGATACCGCTCTGTTCTTCCTTGGGAGGCACGGCCAGACAGAGGCCTCCTAAGGAGATGTTCTTCAACTCACAAAAGAGGGGAGGGGTCTCCTGCAGGAAGGTCATGTAGGGAGAGGGTTCCGGGATACTGGTTTTGCATAGGGTATCGGTCATGTACCCTCCCGTGGCCTCGGCGAGCCTGTCCGGGTCAAAGCTCATCTGGCGGAGAATGCGCAGCCGGCGCTGTTCCACGGCGCTGGCCACCTCGGGAGGAGCCTGGTGCACGATCACTGGTTCCAGGAGCTCGACCTGCCATCGCGTCTCGTAGCGTGGGTCCTGATAGCGAAGGGTAAGCCGGGAAAAAGACCGATCCTCAACCCAGGTCTGCAATACATACTGGCGGTCAGGAAGCACCGGGAAAATGATGAGAACCCGGTCCCCGGTCTTTAAGAACGGCATCGACTGGCGGACATCGACCACAAGCCTGTTCTGGGTCCAGGTGTCTAAGGAGGCCGGGACAATCCTTCCATGTCGTGTCACAATCAAAAAGAGTTGCTTGGACTGGGTATAAAAGGGTTGGAGCAGTGAAGGGGCGATTCGCCGGGGAGAATCGATATATACACTCGCGGTCGAGAGCAGGGTGCGGATTTCGGCATCGATCTCGACAACCATCGTTATCGGGTCTGGAGTGATCTGTGGTTGCATAGGTCCCTCGCTGATCGCTAAAGGTAAGAGAGAGTGCCTCATCCTTCTCTTTCCTTTATCGACCAATTGGAAAAAAAGTTGAGTCCAAAATTCCCCTCCTCCTCTCCTTACTATACCAGAAAAATCCTCTTTGTCCGCTGTGATGCGGGTCACACCACTATGCAAATTTTTCTTAGGGCTTTCCCCCTGCCCAACCGGCAAAAGGGAAAGGGGAGAAAAAATCCCCCCTACTCTTCGTCACGAAGATGGCGATGGGAAAAAGAAGGTGATGACCTATCAAGGGTATTCCGCTGTACCAATCGTCTCCCTGGGAGGCGTGCGTAGCTGATTTATCTCATCCCTTTCACAACGAGTCACTCACTCCGGAAAACAGCATACTCCTTGATAAAGGGAAGGAAAGAAGTGATTGCCTGACCAGGCCCCAGAACGGACCACCTATCTTCCGATCGGTTCCGGGTCCCTATGATGCCTGGTCGTGCAGAGCAGATTCGGCTTCGAAGGCTTTCAACTTGTATTGGAGTCCTCTTAAGCTAATGCCCAGCAGCTTGGCTGCCTGTGTCTTGTTTCCATTGACTTCGTTTAATACCCGAAGGATATGCTCCTTCTCCACCTGCTTTAAACTGAGATGGGAGGACCCGTTGGTTTCGGTAACGCACTTAGCGCCCGCATTTTTTATCAGGGTGGAGAGGTCCTCAACATCGATGATGTCGCTATCGGCCATGACCACGGCCCGCTCGATGCAATTCTCCAGTTCACGGACATTGCCTGGCCAGTCGTAGCGGAGGAGCAGGGTGAGGGTACGAGAGCTGACCCCCTTGATCGCTTTCTTATTCTGGCGGTTAAACTTCTCGATAAAGAAATCGACCAGGAGGGGGATATCCTCTTTGCGCTCCCGCAGGGGAGGGATGGTGATGGGGATGACTTCGATACGATAGAACAAGTCCTCCCGGAAAGTGCCTTCCTGGACTGCTTTATACAGGTCTTTATTGGTGGCAGCAATGATGCGGACATCGACCTTGATCGGTTTGGTTCCCCCGACTTTCCGGAACTCCCGGCACTGGATGACCCGCAGCAATTTTGCCTGCAAGGGCAGGCTCAGTTCACCGATTTCGTCAAGAAACAGGGTTCCCGTATCGGCAAGCTGGAAGACCCCCTCCCGCTCTGTTGCCGCCGAGGTGAAGGCACCTTTCACATGGCCAAACATCTCGCTCTCCATCAACCCCTCTGGAATAGCCGTGCAATCGAGGGTCACCAGCGGTCGATCCTTGCGGGCACTGTTATAATGGATGGCGCGGGCTATTAATTCTTTTCCGGTACCACTTTCGCCGTAGATACAGACGTTGGCATTGGATTCTGCCACCTTGCTCACTTTGGCAAAGACCTCTTGCATCTTGGCAGATTGGCCGATGATGTGAGGGAATTTCAAGCGGGTCTTCACGGCCTCTTTCCGGAACTTCCTCTGGTGTTCTAAACGCCACTCCCGGTCCCGGCCCTGTTTGTACAAAGCCCGCCGTACCGTGGCCTGCAAGAGGTAGGGGTCGTAAGGCTTGGCAATATAGTCAAATGACCCCAGGTGGAGGCATTCCTCTGCATTCTCCATATCGGCATAACCGGTAATGATGATGACAGGGATATTCAATCCCCTCTGCTGCACCGCCATCAGGAGATCGATCCCATTCATCCCTGGCATGACAAGGTCAGAGACGATCACATCGAAACGCTCTTCCTTCAGGCGCTCTATCGCCTCCTCTCCTGAAGAGGCACAGGCCACCTCGGCCTTCATGAGCTGAAAGATCTCTCGGCAGAGCTCTAGCTGCGTAGGGTCATCGTCTACGATGAGGATCTTTGAAACAGACATCGCTGTACCCTCTTTCCCTGAAGAAATGCTTCTCCTCCTCTCCTTGCCCTCTTCCCTCAAGATACGAGATCAGCCGAAAAAATACTGTGCGCCAGATCACATCCACACCTGCCAGAGACGAACCCACTTCCTACCTATTACGGGCCTGGAGAGAGAGAAGCGAGTCCCCCTTTCACCATGCTCCCACTCTTTCCCCTCTTTTATCGGCAAGGTTTAGCCGTTGCTTGAGTCTTTTCCTCCTCTTCCTTAGAAGCTAAAGCAGGCTTCTCCCCCCTCTTTTTCCCCTTTTGCCTCACCCCTGCTATTTCTATGCCAAAATCGGGAAAAAATTTCCTGGCAACTTCTTCCGCTCTGCTATCCCCTCCCTCTCCCGGAGAGCTCATACCGTCGCGTCAGATTACGAATCCTATTATGAATTTTTTGCCGTGCAAATGCAACCATTTTTTTCTTCTTCTATGACAATTTTACCTCCCGCCATGCAACTTTTTCATGGTAGGGCTTCCGGAAAGCCAGGATCTCCAGCCCGGAGAGCCTCCTTACAGAACTCCCGCAAAACGGTGGTGGCATAGGCCCCCTTACGCAGGGAGAAGGTGAGGAGTAAGCCTTCGGGATGCGGTTCAATGGTGAGATTCTGGGGAAAGGATTGGGCCGGTCGCCGACTCCCCCGCAACCGGGCTTGGCGGAGCCGGGTTTCTGGTATCCCGGCTTTTTCCCACACCTCCCTCTCCAGGCG
>RFHZ01000736.1 GCA_003696125.1 Nitrospinota bacterium | reverse complement strand
TTTCGATGGCGAGGACAATCTTTACATCCTGACCTCAATGCGTCATCAGGTTTTCACCACAATCAACCCGGGATCGGGGTATCGCAAATGAATTCGCTCCTACTCTGTACTTATTCTTTCCCCCCTCCGTGCCTCCGTGGTGCGTCTCTAACCCCTTTGTGCCTGGTTTATTGCAGTCAAGTGTTCCGTGTTCGGCGTAGGGGCGCAGCGCGCTGCGCCCCTACCAGACATCCGGTGCCTCTGTGCCCGGTTTATTGCAGGAGCGGTTTTCACCGCGACCAACTCCGAACCCAGGACGTGTCACAAGAGCCGATCTATCCCTCCAGGAGCAAGACATGCTCTGGTTTCCAGGAGAGGTAAACAGTGTCGCCAACCGCCCAGCCATGCTGATCAGCGGTAACATCCGCATTTTGCGTATAGACGATCACCGTTTCTCCTTCCGCCGTCTTTACATAGTAGTGGGTCACCGTCCCCAGGTAGACGATATGCGTGATGGTGGCCGGACAGGAGTTCTGCCCTTTTCCTGCCTGCCCTCGAATGGTGATCTTTTCCGGGCGTAGTGCAAGCTGAACCGTCTCACCCACCTGAACGTGTCGTGGAGCGGTCAGGGCAACCCAGATCCGCATACCTCGCTCCGTGGATACCAGTGCCTGATCCGCGGTTACGGTATCTACCCGCCCCTGGAAGAAGTTGGAGACCCCGATAAAGTCGGCGACAAAACGAGAGCGAGGGGATTCATACACCTCGCGAGGAGAGCCGATCTGCTCGATTCGTCCATCACGCATCACCGCAATACGGTCGGCAAGGGTCAAGGCCTCTTCCTGGTCGTGGGTGACAAAGACCGTGGTGATCTTCAGCTCCTGCTGCAGGAAGCGTAGCTCGACCTGCATGCTCTCACGCAGCTTTTTATCTAAAGCTCCAAAGGGTTCGTCGAGCAAGAGGACTTTGGGTTCGGTAACCAGAGAACGGGCCAGGGCGACCCGTTGACGCTGGCCTCCAGAGAGTTGATGCGGGTAGCGGTCTTCAATCCCCGGAATCCCGGCGAGACGCACGAGTTTGAGTACCTCCTGAATCCTGGTCCGAATCACCGAGGAAGGAGCTTTGCGCATCCTCAGTCCAAAGGCGATATTCTCCTGGACGGTGAGGTGAGGGAAGAGGGCATAGTCCTGGAAGACCATCCCTACGTCTCGTTTATGAATGGGCACCCCACGCATGGAGCGCTGGTCGATGTAGACCTCCCCTTCGGTAGGGACCTCAAGACCAGCGATGGTACGGAGGGTGGTGGTCTTCCCGCAACCACTGGGACCGAGCAGGGCAACCAGTTCTCCTGACCGGATTTCGAGCGAGATCCGGTCCATGGCACACACGTTACCGAAACGTTTGGTCACGTTGATCAGCCGTACCCCGGCCATCCTTCTCCTTCTCCTCTTCCCCTCACCCACCTGCTAGGCAAAGATCTTGTTCCAGCGCTCGGTCCACTCCGGTCGAATGGTGTTAATAAACTCCCAATCTGACGTGAAGAGCTGCTTTTGCTTCTCCTCCTCATAGGCTACCCGTTCCAGGATACGGGAGGGGAGTTCCAGGCCCCGGATAACCGGGGCAACGCTGAGCTTTTGCGCGAGCATCTGCTGTGTTTCGGCGGAGAGCATATCGTTGATGAATGCTGCCCCCAGTTCCGGATACGGTCCCCCTTTGACCAGCGTCTGGCAATTGAGTCCGGCAAAAGCCCCTTCTCGAGGAATAATATGCCGCGCCTGCAGCCCCCGATCGATGTAAGGCCAGATAAACTTGCTGTACATCGGTCCCATCATCGCCAACTCTCCCTGCTGCATGGCGGCAACGGCCAGGGCCGTCTTCGACCAGATGCTGTGGAGATTCGGTTTGAGCCGAGCCAGCTTCTTGAAGGCAGCCTCGGTCTCATACTGCGCTTCCTGGAAGGGCTTCCCGGTTTCCAATGCTGCCGCGATTACCACCAGATTGAGACCATGGGTACCGGTAATAGAGGGGACCGAGATGCGTCCTTTGTACCGGGGGTCCCAAAACGCTTCCCACGATACCGGGGCCTCTTTTACCTCAACGGTGCTATAAGTCAGTGCAACGGTGCTCACCTGGATGCCGACGCCGTATCCCTCTTCCACGAGATAGCGGGGAAAGACATGGGCCAGATTGGGAATCTTGTCCTCTGGAAGGTGTTCGACCAGCCCCTCTTTGCGGGCGAGATTTACCCCGATATCATCCATGAACATCACCGTATGAGTCGGATTGTTCTTGCTGGCCCGCAGGCGAGCGAGTTGCTGTGTCGTCCATCCCTCGTCGATATAGATCTTTACCCGATGCTTCTCTTCAAAGCGTTTGACCACGGTTGACTTGATAAGCTGTCCGTCAGGTCCGGCCCAGATCCCGATCTTGATGCTCTTCTCCGCCCCTTTGGCCGGGGTAATCACCTGGGGAAAAGAGAGACTACCGGCCACCGCAATGCTGGCGGCTACGGTCGTCTTGAAGAAACGGCGACGGGTCATTTTTTCAACCCGCTGCTGTCCATGGTGATGACTACTGGCATGACGCATGGCTCCTCCTCCTCTCCTTAAATTAAAATTCTCTCCTTCTTCCCCCTTCTCCCTCAGATGCGAACCGTTCTCCTCAGTCCAACCACCTTTTCTGTTAGGACAATCAGGATGATCGAGAGGAGAATCATGCTCCCAGATACCGCAGCCACCGAGGGGTCCATCACGTTTTCCACATAATAGAAGATCCGCAGAGGGAGAGGAGTGTACTCCGCACTCTTGAGCCACATAGAAATGGTAAAGTTGTCAAAGGAGATGATGAAGGCGAAGATTCCACCGGCCAGGAGACCCGGTTTGATCAGAGGGAGCGTTATCCACCGGAAGGCCTGCCAGGGAGTGGCTCCCAATACCCGGGCCGCTTCCTCAAGGTTCACCTGCAGTCCCTGCAGACTGGCGGTAACGGTACGGACCACATAAGGGATGGTGATGACCGTATGGCCGACGGTGAGCATGAAGAAAGCCTGGGTTACCCCCAGAGTGGAGAAGAACTGCAGCAGGGCAATGCCGGTGATAATGGGAGGGAAGATCAGGGGGGACATCAGAAAAGTATTGAGCAGAGCGCGTCCAGGAAAGCGGAAACGGGTCAGTCCCAACGAGGCGGCTGTCCCCAGGGCCAGGGCAATGCCCGTCACCAGGAGAGCCAGGCGGAGGCTCAAGAGGAATGAATCAATAAAACCTTCCACGTGGATAAGACCGGTATACCAGCGGAGGGTATAGCCGGGAGGAGGAAAATAGACGAACTCGGCGTCGGAGAAGGAGACGATAAGGACGATCACGATAGGGGCTGCCAGGAAGAGGAGCATCAGGAAACAGAAGCCGTAGAGAAGGGACCAGAGCCCCCATTGGATTACCGCCTGCTGCCGGTTCATCGTTCTTCCCCTTTAAGGATAAAGGCAAACTTCGATTCCAGGAAGCGATGATAGAGGGTGACGAGCAATATCACCACCCCGATGAAGATCGTGGCCATGGCCGCACCAAAGGGCCAGTCAAAAACGATCAAGATCTGCTCTTCCACCAGATTCAAGAGCCACTTGGTCAGGTTCTTTCCGATGAGTCGAGGAGTCACAAACGAACTGGCGGTGAGCAGAAAGACGAGCATGGATCCGGCAGCCACTCCCGGGATGCTAAGAGGGAAGATGACACGCCAGAAGACGTGGAAACGATTGGCCCCTAACACCATGGCTGCCTCTTCCAAAGGCCGATCGATCTTCTGGAGGACGGCGGCGAGGGGAAGGACCATGAAGGGGTAGAAGACATGGAGAAGGCTGATGATCACTCCCATATCGTTGCCGGTGAAACGAATCGGCCTTTCGATGATTCCCCAGGCCAGGAGAGCCTGATTTACCAACCCTTTGCCGCTCAGCAGCACCATCCAGCCGTAGGTCCGGATCACGATCCCGACGAGAAGGGGACTGATCACGGCTATCGTCAATATTCGGCTGAGCAACGGATGACCCCGGGC
>RFHZ01000735.1 GCA_003696125.1 Nitrospinota bacterium | reverse complement strand
TGGCCTCGACGGCAACGACCGACAGCCGCTTCTTCCTGCTCTACTATGACATTCCCACCACCTGCTATGGGGCAGAAGGGGCGAACATGCACGGCATCGATGAGTACGTCTCCCTCCCCACCCTCTTAGAGGCGACCAAGGTCATCGCCCTCTTCCTCCTGCGCTGGTGTGGGGTGGTACGGGAATAAAGGCTATAGCGAGACCTGAAACTCCATCTCCGTCTCTTCCCGCAACACCCGTACCGTCACCGTATCCCCCTTTTGTCGATAGAGGAGGTCGAGACGCACATCGGCTATGGTCCTGATCGGGACATTATCCAGGGCCAGGATGACATCGCCCACGGCCAGGCCGGCCTTTTGGGAGACGCTCTCCTGTGGAAACCCTGTGATCATCACCCGTCCCTCCTCTTCCCGTAAAAAGACCATCAGCTTGGGGGAGGATGGGCTCTCCATCGGCTGTGGGAAGACGATATAGTCTGCCACATCCTGCGCCACCTCTGCCTCATTGAGAATGACGACATAGGGATAACCGGTACGGCGAAAGACCCGTTGAGGGATCCCTGATCCGTAGACCAGGTGTCCATTACCGGCCAGCACAACCATCTGATAGTCAGGATGTTGCGCGAGAAAGTCGGCTATCGCCTGGGCCATACTCTCATCCCAGGCGATTTGCGACTGGTAGAAGTGGGTAAAGGGCTTCTCCTCTTCCTGAAACTCTCTGTGGCGCTGATAGACCTGGTAGAGTCGCTCCCGGTAGGTGTTATCCGAGAAATCCATCTCTGCAGGGAGTTCTGCCCTCTCCGCTTCAGAGAGCGATTCCAGTCCCTGGTTTGAGATCTTCTTGACGATCTCCTTGCGCACGTTTAAGGCAACCACCGGAATCCTCTCCGCATGGGCAAAATCGAGGATCGGTTTATACAGCCGAAAGTCAAAGCCCCAGCGGGAGAAATACTCTGTCTGCTGCAAGAACTCTCGCTCGCTGATGGCACCGGCAATATAGGCATCTATCGCCGGTTGAAACGGTCTCTGGAACATCTCCATCCCGATGGCGAGCTTCTTCTCCCTGGCGTAGAGGCTTTTGATGACGGCGAGCTGCACAGCATGGTGGGCAAAGTTATCATGGACCTCTCCCACATAGACGATCTTCTGATCCTCGATGGTATTAAGAATGGTGGTTAACGGTTGCAGGGTGGCCGTGGCAATGACCATGGTCTGCTCGGCCAGGAAAGGCTCTCCTTTAGGCTTTTCCCTCTCCTCCCCCCGGGCATCGGTATAGGCCAGCGCAGGCACCATCCAGAGCCAGAGGAGGAGGATAACGCTGCCCGGTCGGCAAAATGGTACGGACTGCATGCGTCTCTATCCCTCCACGACTAAACGTAGCTATCAACGGTTTTTCCTGTCCTCTATCCTACCATATTTCCCCGCTCCGGAAAAGAGAAAGCCGGGGAGGAACCCCTTGCTTTTCTCTGTACGCCATGCTACAGTAAGCGCAACTCTTCGTAACCACCGACTCTGCCGAGAAGGCCGGGGAGAAGCAACGAAGAGCGCCTGGCCTCCTCGACGGTGCAGACCTGGAGCCAGGGTTGAGTTCCAGGAACGTAAAGGAGCGCAAATGCCGGTCCTGTAAGGCCCTTCTTCCAGAGTCAGCGATGACCAAAGGAGCAGATGATGCACTTAGGGAGTTCAACCTTTTGGTGGAGAGAGGAAGCGCTGGTTCCCCGGCATTTTGAGCAGTTGGCGGCAGCCGGCGTCACCGCCGTGGAGATCAGCGACTACCATCCCAACTTCGACTACTTCCGTGTCCAGCGGCTACGGGAAACGGGTCGGGTAGCCCGTGAGAACGGACTGACCATCGCTACCGTGCACACCCACCTGCGCTGGTACGATCCGGCCCTGCACCTGGCGCATCCAGAGCCGAAACGCTACCGGCGGGCCGTGGAGGCTTACCTGCGGGCGGTCGATGCCCTTGCCATTCTGGGCTCTTCTCTCCTGCTCACCCACGATCTGGATCTGAGCGGGGAAGGGGGTGGAGAAGACCCGGCTGCCCGGGAACGCACGGTTAGCGCCTTGCGAGAGATCGCCGACTATGCGCACGCTGCCGGGATGCGGGTGGTGGTAGAGAACATGCCCCGGGGATGGGCTGCCGATGTCTCTCGCCTGTACAGCGTGGTAAAGGCGGTCGATCACCCGGCGTTAGGCGTTTGCATCGACACCGCCCATGCCTACCGGGGGGATGAGGTGGAGCAGGCCCTGCGCCTGACCGCTCCTCACCTGATGGCGCTGCACATCAACGATGCCGATGCCCGGGTCGAGCATCTCTGTCCCGGTGACGGCCAGATCTCCTGGGCAACAGTCATGCAGACCTTACACGATATCGGCTACACAGGAGACTTTGTCTATGAACTGGACGATGCACGTCATCTCGCCACATTGCAGGCAAATTTCACCTGGTTACACGGCCTGATGTCTGGAAAGGAGGTATGAATGCTCATACGTGAGCTGGCACCTGACCTGGTCTTCCTGCACGGTCAGGTGGTGGTCAACGATAGTGCTCTCCCGCAAGCAGAAGCCCTGGCCTGTAAGGATGGTCGGATCGTAGCGGTGGGATCGGATGAGGAGATCACCCCGCTCATCGGGGAACATACCCGGGTGGTGGACTTGGCCGGCCGTACCCTCCTTCCCGGCATCGTGGATGCGCACAACCATCTCCTCGAAGTCGGGCTGAAAGACCTCTTTGAAATCTCCCTGGAAGAGGTGCGCTCCATTGCCGAAATGGTCGAACTGGTCCGGCAGCGGGCGGCAGAAACCCCACCCGGTCAGTGGATCGTCGGTACCGGCTGGAACGAATCCCTCTTTGCCGAAGGCCGTCTCCCCACTCGTCACGACCTGGATGCCGCCACCACTCAGCATCCTGTCCTGCTCAAACGTTTCTTCAACATGGATGTGGTGAACACCGTGGCGCTGGAGAAGAGCGGGGTTGATGCCCAGACCCCGGACCCCCCTGCCGGGAAGATCGAACGGGATGAAGAGGGGGTCCCCAACGGGCTTTTCCGTGCCGCAGCCAAACAGTTGGTTCGC
>RFHZ01000734.1 GCA_003696125.1 Nitrospinota bacterium | reverse complement strand
TGGATTCCCCAGTTCTGTGCGCGAATTCTGGAGGCAGCATCACTCCCTTTTTATCCCCACTGGGCGCGTATTGCTCATACCTTTATCGACTGGGATACCGAATATACGCAAGTCAACGATCGTAAGGGGGGAAGAAGATGAGCCAGAAGTTTTCCTATAGTGTCGGTATAGGCGTTTTGCTTCTCTCTCTGCTCTGGACCACTCTGGCCGTGGCAGGAGAAATCCGCTATATTCCCCAGAATCCACTGGAGGGGAGGCGGGTTTTCATCAACAAAGGGTGTATCAAATGCCATGCCATCTGGGGAGAAGGGGGAACCATCGGCCCAGACCTGGGCAAGGTCGGCTTTGGCCGCAACATCTTCCAGTTGGCCGGAGCCCTCTGGAACCACTCGCCGCGCATGGTGGAAAAGATGCTGGAACGCCGGCTACCCCGGCCGACCCTGAGTGAGCAGGAGATGACCGATCTCATCGCCTTTCTCTCCTACCTGCGCTACCTGGATGAACCGGGAGATCCGCAGCGCGGTGCCCAACTGTTTCGGGAAAAGCGGTGCATCGTCTGCCACCGGGTGGGGGAGGAAGGAGGGACCATCGGTCCTCCCCTGGATCAACTGAAGCGCTTTGTCTCTCCCCTCCTGCTCGCCCAGACCATGTGGAACCACGGGCCGCAGATGGTCTTTACCATGCGCATGATGAATATCCCGCGACCCCAGTTCCAGGGAAAGGAGATGGTCGATATCCTGGCCTATATCCGGAGTGTGGCGCGGGGAACGGCTCCGCAGCCGGAGTACATCCAGCCCGGCAACCCGGTGGAAGGGCAGAAGCTCTTCCATAAAAAGGGGTGTGATGTCTGCCATGCCATCCAGGGGGTAGGGGGAACGCGAGGGCCGGATCTGGGGAAGAAGCAACTCCACAAGAGTGTGACCGAAGTGGCCGGGATCATGTGGAATCACGCCCCACAGATGGAGGCGGAGATGCAGGTTCGTGGACTCTCTTTCCCCAAGTTCTCGCAGCAGGAGATGGCCGATCTCATCTCCTACCTCTACTTCATCGGCTATTACGACGAGAGTGCCGATCCGGTCCACGGCCGAGAGGTCTTTGTCCAGAAGGGCTGTCTCAACTGTCACCAGGTGGAAGGAGAAGGGGAGGCGATCGGCCCGGATCTTTCCCGTTCCGAGCTCCTAACTTCTCCCATCGCCTTTACCGCGGCCATGTGGAACCATGCCTCGGCCATGGAGCAGTGGATTGCCGAGCGTAATCTCTCCTGGCCGGTCTTTGAAGGGAACGAGATGGCCGATCTGGTCCGTTATCTGCAGACGGTCCAGCAGAAGATGTCGCAACAGTAAGCTCCCTCCTCTTCTGCTCCTCTCTCCCTTCCCCGGTCGGGCCGGGGGGGAGAGCAGGGGCTTGCCTGGGAGGGAGTTTTTCTCTATACTAGTAACTGATAGTGAATCTCAATTTCCTGACAGGACGGAAAATCCAGGGAGAGAAAAGGCGTGCGCCGGCCGAAACTCGCTACCTGCCATAGCCTGCACCAGCCGAGATCAGTGCCCGGAAAAGACCGCATAGTCCTGGTCGGCCCCCCTAACGTGGGTAAAAGCGTGATCTTCCACGCCCTGACCGGAGCCTACGTCACCGTCTCTAACTACCCGGGGACCACGGTGGAGATCACCCAAGGCCTGGGCACCTTCGACCATACCGAGTACGAGGTCATCGATACCCCCGGCCTCCACTCCCTCCTCCCCCTCACGGCAGAAGAAGAGATCACCCGCACCCTCCTCTTTACCACTACACCAACAGCGGTGGTCCACGTCATCGATGCCAAAAACCTGGAAAAACTCCTCCCCCTCACCCTGCAACTGCTGGAAGCAGAACTCCCGGTCCTCTTAAACCTCAACCTGCTCGACGAGGCCGAACGAGTGGGTATGCACATCGATAGCACCGCCCTGGAACAGGAACTCGGCATCCCGGTAGCCGCCACCGTGGCCACCACCGGCCAGGGAATCACCACCCTCCGGCAAAAGATCGCGGAACGGGCCCAGCAACCCGTCTCCCCCTCCCCTCCCCTCACCTATCCCC
>RFHZ01000733.1 GCA_003696125.1 Nitrospinota bacterium | reverse complement strand
TCACTCTCCTGGGGTGCGGTAAAGGTCTCGCGCAGAGTACCGAAGAAATCCCGCAGCTCTCCGACCACCGTCCCGGCCTTTACCCTCTCTCCCACCGACACCGTCGGATAAAAGAGCCCTTCGCTGCTGCTATAAAGCCAGATGAACTCGCGCACCAGGATGGGAGACGATCTCTGAACCGGGGTACCGGGGAGGAGATTGAGGTGGTGCATCACGTTATATACCCCCTGCACCAGGGTCGATATCGACTCCTCGTCCCGGCGTCCCATCCCCCCTGCTTCGGCAATGATGGCCGGGATCCCTCTCTCGGCCACCGTAGCGTAAGTCGTCCCGCTGACCGGTCCCCCGGTCGGCGGCTGGCGCAGGATATAGGGAAGACCAAAACTGCGCGCCATCCCCTCGGAGCGGCGATCCACCTCTGGGTTCCCCGTCTCTTGAAAGATGGCAAAGGGGATGAGGTCCTCGACCAGGTCTCCCCCGTGCACATCGATGAGATAATCGACGTGCAGGAAGACTTCAGAGAAAAAGGAGTGGGCCAGCACCTCGCTGAAGCTGCCCTGCGCGTTACCGGGAAAGACCCGGTTCAGGTTCTTCTGATCGAGGGGACAGACAAACATGCTGCGCTCCCAGAAGGCGGGCAGATTAAGGCAGGGGAAGAGGAGAAGGCTTCCCCGCATTGCTGCCGGTTCTATGGATTGGCCCAGCCGTATCACCGCCTCTATCGAGGCGTATTCTGCCCCATGGATACCGGCGATGACACAGAGGGTAGGGCCCTCCCGGGTTCCCCTCACCGCCGTATACGGCCACTGCCAGGCGTGAAGGAGAGGGGCAGAGAAGGTGAGAGAGTCGTGTTTCTTCTGGCCAGGGGAAGGCAACAGGGTGGATAAAGTCATGGGAATCCCTCCTCTCTATTCTCGATTCTTCTCCAGGGCCATCATAGGTCATGATGCCTGGAGATGCAAGAGGTGAGGCAAAATTTCCTTGCCGCCCGGAAAGGGGAAGTGCTAGGCTAAGGGGAGAAGAGGGATGGCATTTTCAGCATAGAACATTTAAGTAGAGGGACAGCATATGATGCAGAAAGGGAAAGTGGCCATTGTGACCGGAGCAGCTCGTGGTATCGGAAAGGCCACGGCACTGGCCCTGGCCAGACGAGGGATCGGGGTAGGAGTAGTCGATATCCAGGCAGAGGGAGGAGAGGCAACGGCAGAGGAGATCAGAGCCCTCGGGGTACCGTCCCTGGCCGTGCCCACCGATGTGGCCGACTCGGGGCAGGTCGATGCCATGGTCGAGCAGGTGAAGGCCCGGCTCGGCCGGATCGATATGCTGGTCAACAACGCCTATATCTCGGGAGGGTATGCTCCGGTTCCCGAGACCAGCGATGAGGTCTGGAACCAGGTTCTGGCCGTGAATCTGAGCGGGTATTTTTACTGTGCCCGGGCAGCGGCCAGGGTGATGATGGGGCAAGGCGAAGGGGGAGCCATCGTGAACATCTCTTCAGGAGCCGGTCTGCGGGGCAGTATTTCCGCAGGAGTGCAATACTCCGCCTCCAAGGCCGGGATTATCGGCCTGACCAAAGGGTTGGCCGCGGATCTGGCCCCTTACGGAATCCGGGTGAACTGTATCGCCCCTGGTCTCATCGATACCGGGCTGGGAGCGGCGGGACGCTGGTCAGGATGGACACGCGCCGAAGTGGAGCGTTACGAGAAAAAGGAGATCGCCCTGGGACGCGTCGGCCGGCCAGAAGAGATCGCCGAGGTGGTGGTCTTTCTCCTCTCCGAAGCTGCCAGCTATATGACCGGAGAGGTGGTGGTCGTGGATGGAGGAGCCAGTCTGGCCCACAAGCGGAAAAAGGAGCTCCCTCCCACCTGAAGCGGCTCAGCGCTCCTTCAGCTTGGGATCGAGCACATCACGGAGTCCGTCCCCCATCAGGTTAAACCCGATGACGGTCACCACGATGGCCAGCCCCGGAAAGGTAGCGATCCAGGGGGCTTCCAGCATGTAGTCTCTCCCCCCGCTCAGCATGGCTCCCCATTCGGCGGTGGGAGGTTGGGCACCCAGGCCGAGAAAGCCGAGCCCGGCCGTCTCCACAATGGCCCAGCCGATGGTCAGGGTGGCCTGGACGATGATGGGGGCCAGGGAGTTGACCAGGACATGGCGGAGCAGGATGCGGAAATCCCCTGCCCCGGCTGCCTGGGCGGCAGAGACATACTCGGTCTCTTTGATCGAGAGGACCGAGCCGCGCACCAGGCGGGCATAGGGGGGGATGTAGACGATACCGATGGCGATCATGGCATTGGTCAGTCCCGGTCCCAAAATGGCCACAATCAGCATGGCCAGCAGGAGATAGGGGAAGGCGAGCAAGATGTCGATGAGACGCATGATGAGCGAATCGACGACTCCACCGTAGTACCCGGATACCAGGCCGAGGATCACCCCCAGGACCAGGCCGATCCCATCTGCCAGCAGCCCGACAAAGAGGGCGATGCGTGCGCCATAGAGGATACGGCTCAGGATGTCCCGCCCGAACTCGTCTGTCCCTAGGGGATGCTCCCAGGAAGGGGGGAGGAGTTGCTGGACGAAGTGCTGTTCGATCGGGTCATAAGGGGCGAGAAAGGGGGCAAAGATGGCGACCAGGACCAGCAAGGAGACCAGGAAGAAGCCGAGTAGTGCCGCTTTGCTGCGTACAAGTCGCTTTACCAGCAGGGAGAATTCTCCTCCTCCCCTTACCTCTGTCTCAACATTAGCCGACATATCGATCGCAGACCACGTGCTAAAACCGTCCTCTACGTAGAAAGGAGATGATCAACCAGATGCCCAGGCAGCCGGCCAGGAGATAACCGATCAGCCCGAGGAGAGGAAAACCGAACAGAAACGGTGCCTGACCCGAGAGCATGAGTAGCGAAGAACCGATGATCAGGGCGGCCAGGAGGAGGCTGAGGGAGAGGCGACTGCTGGAGGCATCGATCTCCCGGATCATTTCATCGATTCCCCGATGCAGGAG
>RFHZ01000732.1 GCA_003696125.1 Nitrospinota bacterium | reverse complement strand
CGGAGCCGGTACCGGGGCCACGGTCGGCACCTTCCTGGGCTCCCGCTACGCCATGAAGGGGGGGATAGGGACGGCCAGTGAACGGATCGGGGAAGGGATCGTGGTCGGGGCCCTGGTGGCGGTCAATGCCACCGGTGATGTGGTCGATCCGCAGACCGGGCAGATCGTGGCCGGGGCGTTTGACCGGCAGAGACGGTGCTTTCTCAACATTGCTGCCCGGATAAAGGAGCAGCCTCCTTCCCCCCCTTCTGCCTTTGGCAACACCACCATCGGGGTGGTGGCGACCAATGCCCCGCTGAGTAAAGAGGAGGTGAACAAGGTAGCCCAGATGGCGCACAATGGCTATGCGCTGGCCATTCGACCGGCCCACACCATGCGTGATGGAGATACCATCTTTGCCCTCTCCTACCCTGCTTCTGCCACGCAACCGGTCGAGGTGAGCATCATCGGGAGTGTGGCGGCCGAGGTCATGGCCAGGGCGGTGGTCCGGGCCGTAAGCAAAGCCACTTCTCTACACGGGGTACCTGCCTGTACGGGACGGTAGCCTGATCACTCTGGAGGGTCAGGACCGGCCCAGCAGGCGGAGGACCGTGGTCACGATCATGGTAGCCAGGGCCTCAAAGCAGGCTTCCCCTTCTGCCACCGAGGCCTGGGCCGGATTGCCAAAATAGGCCATCTCGCTTCCGGCCTCTTTAAACGTCCTGGCCCCTGCCCGCAACCGGGCCGGCAGATCGATCCAGACCGGGGAGAGCCGCTGCCGGATCTCCTCCCGCACCAGGTCTGGCCGGGCAGCCATGACCAGGGAGGTCTCGTACGACCCGGCATGCCGTGATCCCTGGCGGAACTCCTCGGTCAGGAGAGCAGCCCATTCCGGGTCGCGCTTGTCCGGGATGCCGATGGTGATGCCGGTCTGTTCCTGCACCTCCTTCCCCGCCTGGTGCAGGGCCTCGAAGTGGGCCGGCTCCAGGTGACTGTTGCAGATGCAGACCGTCCGGAAGCCTTGCCGGATGGCGCTCAGGCAGATATCCCGTACCAGGGCCGTCATCGTGGCCGGGGTCAGCGGGATGGTCCCGGCAAAGGGGGAACCGCAGTAGGTGACCCCATAGGAGAGGAGCGGGAGAACCAGGGCGGTGATCCCTTGCTGGCGTAGCCTTCGCGCTGCCCTCTGTGCCGCTTCCCAGGAGATGATCCCATCCGTCTGCAGCGGGAGATGCGGTCCGTGCGCCTCGGTTGCTCCGATAGGAAGCAAGGCGACAGGATCAGGAGATTGCAGGGCTTCTGCCACCTCACACCAGGTCATGCTCTCCAGGAGAATCGGTTCTGTGTCGGGTACAGGTCGGGTCATGATTCCGCCTCCTTCAATGGCTTTCAACGGTTTCTGTGGTTTTTGCCTCTTGCCGGCTTCGTGCGCTCTTTCCTGAGTAACGATGACAACCCTTTTGACCCCTTTTCTATCCCCAGAACGCAGTGCTGTCTCCAGGTCTCCACCGCCGGGTCCACAGAGTTTTTTAATCCCAGCGTTCTCTGCGTGCTCAGCGGTAAAAAGGGTTTCCGTAACGCGGAGCCACACGAGGCAGCAAAGGACAAAAGGGTCGGGAATAGCTCCTTATGATACTCGACTCCCGGGGAAAAGTCTAGCAGAGCGGAAAACCCTTGACCCCTGAGTGAGGGATGTGATACATAAAAGCGGCATACCCCGTTTACACCGGAACTTCCCTGCGGGAAAGAGAGGAGAAGGGGACCTTCCATGAAAAGCTGCCTGTTCCTGGCTGTACTGAGTATACTTATCCTGGGCGGGGTTCCGGGCCCCCCGGTGGTCATGGCAACCGGAGGGTGGCTGACCCTTGCCCCTCTCCCGGAGCCGCGACAGGAGGTGGCCGTGGCCGCCCTGGGCGGCAAGGTGTACGTGATCGGAGGGATTCGAGAGGATCGGAGTACCGCCGATACGGTAGAGGCGTACGATCCGGCCACCAACCGGTGGCAGCGGGTATCCCCCTTACCGCTACCGCTGCATCACACTGCTGCCGCTGCCGTGCAGGGAAAGCTCTACGT
>RFHZ01000731.1 GCA_003696125.1 Nitrospinota bacterium | reverse complement strand
GCCAGCAGTACCGGATCGTCCTTGCCCCGATACTCACCCCCGGTGATGACGGCCAGCTTCTCTGTGGAAGCGGAAAGCAGGATATCGCCCAGGCTCTCTTCGGCCCGGGCCGGATCCCATTCCGCTGTCGTGCGGGTCCAGACCCGTTTCACATTGAACTTCTCCGTGGCCCCCAGCAGACGCTCAACCGAAGGCAATTCGCTGGCCAGATCAAGGAAAATGCGGCGATGCTCCTCTACTTCCCAGATCTCTATGACGAATCCCTGCGCATCGGTTCCAGCCAGATAGCGGGCCAGGCTCCCGTCACGCATCGCCTTTTGCAGGCAATAGTAGACCGGAACGTTAAAGGCGGAGGGACCGGCCTTGTCTATGGCCAGAAGCCCGACATTGGTGGAACGCGGCATCGGCAGTTCGGCAAAACCGGGTCCCTGACCGGAGACGTTCCCGGAGAAAGGAGCCTGGGGGGTATGGCCTTTCCCGGCCCCACTCTTCCAGCGTTCATAGGAGGCTTTCAGCTTGTCATACTGCCGCTTTTCCGCTTCCGGCAGGAATTGGGGCAAGAGCGAGATAAAGGTATCGGTCAGATCGGCGAGCTCTTCTGTGGTCTTCCCGGCCGAGGCATCACCGACCAGGTCCTGTCCCAGCCCGTACCACTTGTAGCCCAAAACCTCGGCCACCCAGACCTGGCGGAAGAAAGTCTTGTAGGCAAAGAAGTGGATGGCATTGTTATCCGCCCCTTTGTTGTGCGTCATCAGCAGGTGTCCATCATCCCCCACCTCGATGATCTCCGAGGTGCCAAAGATCAGTCCTGCTCTTTTCGCTTCTTCCAGGCTGGCATCGGCCACATAACGGAAATGATTAGGCGGAGTGGTATGCCCGATTTTGCCGCCAGCATCTGCTTTGATGTCAGAGATGGTGAAGATCGCCCGCTGGTTGGCCGCCGTGACCACCGGATCTTCGCCATCCGGGATCTCCTGCAGACGACTCCCCAGCCGCTTGGCCTCTTCCAGGGCCCGGCTCTCGGCCGTCTGGGCATTCAGGTAAGGCTCAAACTCCCCATGCATGACCATGTGCTGGATCAGGTAGGCGGCCTCGCGTTGCAACTGCCGGGTTTCCGGACGATTTTGGGCAAAGATGTCCTGTACATCAGGTCCTTCCGGGATCCGGCCTTTGTCATAGGACTGGTAGGCATAGGCCACCACCTTGGCCGTCCCTTCTGAGACCACCATGCTCTGGGCCTCGGCAAAGGTGACCGGCATGAGCCCGACCCGGTATCCGCCCCCTTCGCCACCAGGGCCAAAGTAGAACTCGCCTGTCGCCTGCGTGAACTCGCCGATGGCTGGAAGACCTGATTGGGAGCGGCCGATCAGAACCGGGTTGAAACTCCCGGCCACCATGGCCGCCGGTTCCTCTCTCAAGGACCCTTCCCCGAAGCGTCCCCGGGTCGCATACACCTCGCTCAGACGCCACTCATCGGCATCGGCGATGAGCGCCTGCAGTTCGTTGATGTGTCCTGAACCGAACTCATAGGTGCGCACTTCCGACTTCCCCGCCTTCAGGTCTTCGATGCTCTCGACAACGGCCAGAAAATCGTTTCCTTCAATACGGCGTCCAGACCCCTTATCCGGATTGAAGAAGAGGTTGAAGAGGGCACGATTGAAGAATCCCCAACTCGCGTTTAACGCCTTGGCCACATAGATCGGTTCTGCTCCCCGTTCGGTGAAGGGAAAGTCGAGATAGCGGAGCTTCAGGACCTGTACCTGCTCTTCCGGAGCCATATCGAGAACATTGGCTCCCTCTGCCGGCTGGTACAACCCGATCTCCATCCCCTTCTTTACCGCCAGCAGGACGGCTTCCAGGGCCAGGCGGGCCGCCACCTCAGAGGGATTCTCGCGGTAGGTTTCCCCCTCCACAAAGTCGCCGTTATAGGTGGTAAGATGCAGGTGCAGATCACCTCCAAAGACGTTGACCCAGGCGCCTCTCAACACCCCTGCGGCGACTTTCCCTTGCAAAAACTCTCGAGGAGGTTCCAGCACGTCAGGCAGGAGTTCATGACCAAAACAGCTTCCCAGATCGGCACTGACAATCATAACGTTCGACTGCGTTATCGGACGCTGCTCTGTTCCGCGAAATTTTCCCATAGTCTACCTCCATTACGTTTCGTCGATCAGACCTTTCCCCATATCTCCACTCTATAGCTATAAGACCCTCTGCCCCCTCGCTCCTCCTTCTAGTCTCTTAATGCTCGCTGCCCCGGTACGTTCTTTTGCTCTGGTCACTCCATGAGTGTTCGGGCCATGCTCTTCTTTTCGGGTAACCCTTAATTCCGTAGAGTTCTGCACGGTTATCGGCGAGGGTGGAAGCATTTGCAAGGGTTGAAATTGCTCTTATCCTACCGAAATGAATCACGAAGGTCAATCAAAAAATGACCCCTGCCCAAAGCCCATTGCCGGGAGATCAGTAGAAGGGATCTCTGGTCCTCCAGGGCTTGGCATGTCGTGAAGAGTCCAGGGACGAGCAGCCTCAGAAGAGCGCCTTCACGGAGCGGTCAAGCGGGACATCAATGAGAGACGGGCCCGGCCGGGCAAGGGCGCGCTGCAGAGCCGGTCCCACCTCTTGAAAGTGCGTAACGCGCTCTGCCGTTACCCCCATCGATTCGGCCAGAGACACAAAATCGATCTCCGGCTCGGTCAGATCCATCCCGATGAACTTCCCCTGTTTGGCTGCTTCACTCTTGAAGGCGAGCAGACCTCCTTTCAATATCCGGTATTGAGCGTTATTACAGATGACAAACAGAACCGGAACCTGGTAGTGGGCAGCGGTCCAGAGTCCCTGAATGGCATACATGGCGCTCCCCTCGCCTAAGAGCCCCACCACCGGCCTCTCCGGCAGGGCCAGCTTCACCCCGATCGTTGCCGGCAATCCCCAGCCTAACCCTCCTCCCTTGGGACCGAAATAGCTCTTGCTGTCCCGGCAGGTGAGGAATTCCCGCAGGGTCCTTCCCGAGGTGACCGATTCGTTCATGATGACCACATCAGGGGGAAGATGCCGGGCCAGTTCCCGCATCAGGACGATGGGCGCCATGGGGACCCTGTCCTCTTCCGCGGCAGCATGTGCCTCCAGGCTCTCTCGTTCCGCCTGCCTGGTCGCCCCATACTGCTGCCTTCGTTCCTGGGCCTTCTGCCTGGCGGTGGCCGAGAGCCGGGAAGCCAGCAGGGAGGTCAGGGCCGCGACCCCGGCTTTGGGATCGGCCAGAATCCCTACCGTTACCGGATGATTCTTCCCGATCTCCCAGGGATCGGTGTCGAGCTGGATGAGCGGGACCCCGGGTGGAAGGGAAGGGGTGGAGGAGGGGAGAAAAGGTTTGAAGAGGTTCATGCCGATGACCAGGATCAGGTCGGCCGGGTCCAGGGCCTGCCGAATCTGGTGTCCAAAGACAGGAAGAAAGCCGGCAAACAGGGGATGATCGGTCGGGAAGCTGGTGGTGTTAGCGATCGGCTCGGCAAAGACCCGTGCCCCCAGGAGTTCGGCCAACTCTACCACCTCTGCCAGGGCTTCACTGTACGCCACCCGATCGCCGACCAGGATGACCGGGGATTGCGCTGCGGCCAGGAGGGTGGCAGCCTGCTGCAGATCTTCGGCATTCCCCTGGGTACGGAGCGAGGGACGAGGAGGGGCGGAGAGATCGAGATCGGTGGCCTCATAGAGGACATCCATGGGCAGGGAGAGGAAGACCGGACCGGCCGGTGGGGTCTGGGCCACCTTGATCGCACGCCGCACGGCCTGGGGGAGATCATCCACCCGCTGTACCTCGTAGGCCCACTTGGTGTACGGTTCCGCCATCTTCACCAGGTTGCCCCAGAGTAGCGGCTCTTGCAACTGGAGGGAGCGATCCTGCTGGCCGGCCGTGACCAGCAGGGGAACACGGGTCATGTAAGCGGTATACATCAGCCCGAGCGTGTTTCCCAGGCCAGGAGCGACATGGACGTTGACAAAGCCGAGCCGGCCAGAGGCCTGGGCATACCCTCCGGCCAGGGCCATTACCACCCCCTCCTGGAGTCCCAGGATATAGGTGAAATCCTCGCTCTGGGCCAGGGCATCCATGAGCGGAAGTTCCGTGGTACCTGGATTGCCAAAGATATACCTGACCCCTTCCTGCCGGAGTAGTTCGAGCAGTGCAAGATTCCCCGTCATCTTTCCCATACCGATCTCCTCGTCATATGGCTCATCGTCTCGTCTCCCAATCCACAAAACCCCCACCCATTATAAAGGGTTTGGATCGCCCGGGCAACGAAAAAGGTGAGGCGTCCCGCAAGGGAATCTGCGCTTGACATTCTCCACTCCATCCTCTATACCAGGAAAAACGGTCTTACGGCAGAAATAACCAGACGTGAAAGGGATGATCTTGAACAGAAAGGAGCGATTGGTCGTATGGCAGAGAGTACGCTGGTGCAAAGGGTGAAGGATCGCATTGCAGACTGCGGGAAAGAGCTGATGGAACTCACCTCCCGGCTGGTCCAGTTCCCCACCGTGGTCCCCCCTGGCTACATCGATGAGTGTATCGCTTTTGCCCAATCCTATTTCCAGGAGCGCGGGATCGAGACAAGCCTCCATCAGCATGTGGAGCGCAAACCGAACCTCTGTGCCACCATCCCGGGAAAGCAGCCGGGCAAGATCCTCTGGCTCGGTCACCTCGATGTGGTACCAGAAGGGGATCATGCGGCCTGGAAGCATCCCCCGTTCAGCGGAGCCATTGAAGGGGATCGGGTCTATGGTCGGGGAGCGACAGATATGAAGGGGAGCTGTGCCGCCGCCATGGTGGCGGCAACGGTACTCCATGCCGTGGCTCAGGGAGCGCATCCGACCCTGGAAGTCTGGCTCACCGCAGATGAGGAGATCGGAGGAGAGGATGGGGCCAAGTGGCTGGCAGAGGCAGGAAAACTGCAGGGGGATGTCTGTGTCATCGGTGATGCCAGCGGGGGGACACGAGAACGACCAACCATCGAGCTCGGCTGCAAAGGGGGAATGGCCACGGTCTTGCAGGCGCAAGGGGTTACTGCGCACGGCTCCCAACCCTATCTGGGGGAGAACGCCATCGAGAAGCTGCTCGCCGTCATCCCTCATGTCAAACGGATCGCCGATTTTCCGCTGGATATCCCGGCAGAGCTGGAGCCGGTTATCCAGACCAGCATCGATTTCCTGCTGGAAGACCCCTCCCTGACCCCGGAGCAGCGAGATGCGGTGCGGCGACTCTACCATTACCCGACGGTGAGCCTCAACATCAT
>RFHZ01000730.1 GCA_003696125.1 Nitrospinota bacterium | reverse complement strand
TAGCGACAGAGGCCGATCGACTACACGGCGATCCGGCCCTACCGGTTGAGGTCGTCTTTGCTACCCCTCTTCGACCAGAGTAGCGGTGTGGAGAGGCCCAAAAGCATGAGGATTCTGGCAGGGCGCAGCAGCGCTGTGCCCCTACCTGCTCCTGCTGCAATAAACCAGGCTTTACGGGATTTTTACCGCCGAGAACCCGATGCCGTTTGGCGAAGAATGCTCTTCGTGGTAACCGTATTTTTCAGAAGGAGGAAGAATCGATGGACATCCGTGGGAGTACCGCTATCGTGACCGGAGCAGCGAGAGGTATCGGCCGGGGCATTGCGCTTTGCCTGGCCCGGCAAGGAGCCAACCTGGTCATTGCCGATCTCTTTCGCTCTCCCCGTCATGCCCCTGACTATCCTCTCTCCGGGGCTCAAGAAGTCGAGAAAGTGGTGGCCGAAGTTCAAGCCATGGGAGGACAGGCCATAGGGGTGGATCTTGATGTCACCCAGGCCGCTTCGATCCAGCAGATGGTGGAGCGGGTAAAGGCAGAGTTTGGACGCATCGATATTCTGGTCAATAACGCCGGTATCCTGGTGCAGGGACCGGTCCTCGGGTGCAGCGAGGAGACCTGGGAAGCGGTGATGAACGTCAATGCAAAAGGGGTCTTCCTCTGCAGCAAAGCGGTCATTCCGGTTATGCAGGAGCAACGACGGGGAAAGATCATCAACATCTCCTCTGTGGCCGGGAAACGCGGTGCAGCCAACCTGGCCGTCTACTCGGCCTCGAAGTTTGCGGTGATCGGCCTGACCCAGTCCCTGGCCCAGGAACTGGCACCCTATAACATTACCGTCAATGCCATCTGCCCGGGAACCGTCTCCAC
Source organism: Nitrospinota bacterium (assembly GCA_003696125.1). Taxonomy (GTDB): domain Bacteria; phylum Tectomicrobia; class Entotheonellia; order J063; family J063; genus J063. Next base: position 4,935 of record RFHZ01000730.1, on the reverse strand, counting down.
CGCCATGTGGTCTGAGGTACTTCTCCCGGCCATGAGTGCCCAGGAGCAGATCTCGGCCGAAGAGGCCTTTCAAAAGCATGTCGCCACCCGTATCCCCCTGGGAAGGCCCCAAACCCCGGAAGACATCGGCCTGGCCGTGATCTATCTCTGCCAGGCGGACAATGTCACCGGAACTTCTCTCATCGTGGCCGGGGGAAGCACGATGAACTGAACCCTTGTCCCTCCGGGGAAGGATCAATGAAGGGAGTGACCATGGCTCTCGTCTTTCGCGATACCACCATCATCACCGGTGACCCGGCCCGTACCATCCTCTACAACGCTGCTCTCGCCGTGGAAGGGGACCGGATCACGGCTGTGGGTCCCTCCACCGAAATCATGGCCCGTTATCCACAGGCAGAAATCTTCGATGGGAGAGGGAAAGCCCTCTTTCCCGGCCTGATCAACTGCCATGCGCATATGACGGCAACCCTGCACCGCGGCATCACGGAAGATACGGCCTTTCCCAGTCGTTTACGCTTCCCGGTCGAGATCCGCTCCCTCCTCTCCGACGAGGAGACAGCCATCATGGCCACCCTTGCCGCCATCGAATGCATCCGCACCGGCAACACCACGGTGCTGGAGATCGGCAGTGAGCTGATCCGCTATGCCGCTCCTCTAGTGCAATCCGGCCTTCGTCTCTTCCTCGCCGAGAGTGCCAATGATGGGGAAACTGCTCCGGGTTGGCGTCCAGGGGAACCGGTTCATCGCTTCTCTCCTCGTCTCAGGGAAGAAGGACTGGCCCGGATGCAGCACCTGCTGGAGACCTGGCATGGCAAGGAAGGGGGACGAATCCGGTGTATGCCGGCCGCCACCCATACCGAGGCCAACTCCCCGCAGATGCTGCAACAGGTGCGTGCGCTCGCCGAAAGGTACGATACCGGGTACACCATTCATCTGGGGCAAAGCCCCCTGGAGGTAGAGACCATGGTGCGGACACGGGGTGTGCGCCCGGCCCTCTATCTCTTTCACCACGATTTTTTGGGACCGCGCCTGATCGCCGGGCACTGTCGCTATCTGGACCCGGCCGAGATCAGTGTACTGGGAACAACCCGTAGTTGCGTCTCTCATCAACCGGCCATGGCCGCCCGCCGGGCCGTGATCCCCCCTATCCCTGCCCTGCAGGCAGCCGGCTGTACCATTGCCATGGGCACGGATAACAATACACAGGACATGGTCCAGGTCTTGCGTATAGGATTGATGCTCGACCGGATTCTGCGGGCAGACCCGGTTTTCCCGCAACCGGAAGATGTGCTGGAGTGGACAACACAGGGAGGAGCCAGGGTCCTGGCCCTGCAAGATCAGATCGGCTCGCTCGAGGTGGGGAAAAAAGCCGATCTCTTTGTGCTTGATACCCGGCGTCCCCACCTGGTACCCACCATGCGCATCGTCTCCGGCTTTGTCCATAACGGTCATCCCGCCGATATCGAGGCGGTCATGGTGGATGGTCGTTTCCTCATGCGGGACAGACGGGTATTGACCGTGGATGAAGCCGAGATCATCGCCCGGGCGGATGAGATCGGTCGTCGGACCTGGCAAAGGTTACGGGAGCGGTACCCGGGTGTACCCTTCCCCTTTACCCTCGCTCCGCTCTAACCCTCTCCTCGCAGCTTGACCTGAGGGTTGACCGGAGAAAGGGGTGGGTTGCCTTGCAGCACCCGCGCCACCTCCTCTGCCGCCAGTCGTTGTAGATCGGCGCCGGCTTCCTCGGAATACCAGGCCATATGAGGGGTGATGAGCACATTGTCCAGGGTAAAAAGGGGAGACTCCTTACCCGGTGGCTCCTTTTCCATCACATCCAGCGCTGCTCCGGCTAACCATCCCTGCTGGAGCGCTTCATAGAGATCGGTCTCGTTTACCACCGGTCCACGTGCCGCGTTGACGAGTATGGCTCCCCGTTTCATCTGCTGGAAGACGGCCCGGTTGAAGAGATGGTGCGTCTCTGGAGTGAGGGGGGTGTGCAGGGAGACATAGTCAGACTGCTGGAGGAGGGTAGGGAAATCGACCCTTTCCACCCCGAGATGCTGGAAGACCGCATCATCCAGGTAGGGGTCATAGGCGATAACCCGCAGGCCGAACCCCTGTGCTCTCCGGGCAACGGCGCGACCGATGTTCCCCAGCCCGACGATCCCCAGCACACTCCCTTCCAGTCGCCGGATCGGTTGGGAGAGCTTGTAGTCCCACCGGCCGCTGCGGACGGCCCGGTCCATGAGGGAAACCTTGCGCACCAGGCTCAGCAGGAGAGCCAGCGTATGGTCAGCCACCTCCCGGGTTGCATAAAAGGGCACATTACAGACATAGATCCCGTGTCGGGTTGCCGCCTCCACATCCACATTGTCCACCCCAACCCCGTACCGGACAATCACCTTGCACCGTTTCAGCGCAGGCATAACTCTGCTATCCAGACGAACCGCCTGGTTCAGGATTCCGTCCACCTCAGCTCCCAGCGTCATGACCTCTTCTGCACTACGACACTGTGCTGCGATCACCTCGGCTCCGATCGCTTCAAGAACGGTGCGTTCCGGCTCCAAGTTCGGGAAAATATAGTCGGTAACCAGTACCCGGTATTTTGACTGCGCCATAGGCCTCCTCTCCTCGTTCATGATCGCGTTGTCGTTCCCCAGTATCGATGGCTTAACATACCAGAAGACCTGAAGCATTGCAAGCTTTCATCTGAGTCGGCCTCACAACACCTGCAGAGGTCAGGGGGGAGGGATCGGAGCTACGCCGGGAGGCAAAAGGAATCCCTGTTCGATCAGCCGGCGTACGACGGCAAGACAGGCTGGTGTTATCGTGCCTAAATCTACATGCAAAGAGGCGGCGAGATGGTTGAGCAAGGTGCGAAGTGGACGCTGCCCGTTGCAGCGAATCACCAGACCGGCGATATAAGGATCGATGGTTCCTGCATAGGCAAACCCCCGGCTCAGACGAAGATAGGAGGCGTCTACCTGCCATTGCGTTTCTGCAGGTGTGCACTGCTGCTCCCAACGCACATCAGGAGAAACGGAGAGGCAAAGATCCAGCAGAGCTTGGTCATCGGGAAGGGCTTCCAGGAAATCGTGCAAGGCGAACTGTTGCAGAACAAATTCTCCACAGGGACCGAACATCTTTTCCGGAGCTTCGGCCAGATGAAACCATGGTGTTTTCCTGCTGCTCCGTCGCATGGTAACCAGTCCCATGCCGATCGCCTCGATCCCTTCCTGTGCGTAGTACGCCATCCACTCTTCGTACAGGGCAGCAACCCGGTCCGGATGTGGTTCTTCGGTCTCGTGTATCCAGGCGATGGCGTAGGGCGAAGGGTCCCAGGTCGCACTACGCAGCACCCAGGTATCACAGCCGGTCTCCGCAAACCATCCGGCCAGGCGTTCTCGCCAGTCTTGACCGGCTGGATGTATCCAGTGACAGAGGAACTGACAGTACCCCCCTTCTGTAAGCAGAGGAGTGACTTCGCGTGCGATGCGTTGACAGAAGTGATCACTCGGCATGGTACTGTCGCGATAGAGGTAGCGAGCGGCAGGTGAAATCACATAGGGGGGGTTGGAGACCACCAGATCGAACTGAGCGGTGCGGACCGGTGCAAACAGGTCACCGGGGAGGCAGGTGATGTTGGACAACCCGTTCAGCTGGGCATTAAATTCGGTAAAACGGAGTGCACGGGGATTAGGATCAACGGCGTAAACCTGTTCACTATGGGGTGCGGCCAGCAGGGCATGAATACCGCATCCTGTCCCCAGGTCCAGACTGCAACGTGAGGGGCGACGAATGGTCAGATTAGCCAGGGTTCGTGTACTACTCCCTACCCCCATGACAAAATGGGGCTGGGCTTCTCTCTGTAAGGTATAAGGAGGATCAGAGGCCAGCACCAGTCCCTGGTAGGGTCGCAATTCCACTAACGGGATGGCCTGATCCCCGTGTACAGCAAGCAGACCGGCTGCGACCCATTGTTCCAGGGTCATGGGATGTATGGTGCGACGTACCGTATCGATACCCACCGGCACACCGAGCAGGAAGAGGCGGATCAGGGTCTCGAGCGGAGTGCCATGACGGGTGCGGTACAGCAGGGGAGGAAGATCAATAGGGCGAGGAGTCGTGAGTTCGGTCGCTGCCAACACTTCCTGTATGGCTGTTTCCGTATAGTTGTTTTGCAGGAGAAGCTCCTGCAAACGGCGAAAATCGTCCGGATCGGCAAACCCGAACAGGGGTTGGTCACGGTTATGAGGCATCACCCTGTCCTCCTGACCTCTTTGGCCCCCCAGTAGACTAAACACGGATTTTATCCCGCTTTTCACTGCCCTGCTCCCTCTCCAGCTTAGTCGAACCGTATGGAGGCGTCAAGAGAAGAGTGTCTCTCCGCCGATAAAACGCTTGACCTCCTGGCTCCTTTCTCAGTAGAATACTGGCAGTTTCCCATGTGACCAACCTGCAGAGACCATGGTGAGGAGGCAGGCGATGATTACCGTATTAGCCGGCGGAGTAGGGGCGGCGAGATTTTTACAGGGTCTGGTCCGGGTCGTTCCTCCCTCTGAGATCACGGTGATCAGCAATACAGGGGATGATGCGGAATTTTACGGGTTATACGTCTCCCCGGACATCGATATCGTGCTCTACACCCTGGCCGGTATCGTCGATGAGAGCAAGGGCTGGGGAGTGCATGACGACACCTTCCATGCACTGGCCATGCTTGGGCGCTACGGAGAGGAGACCTGGTTCCAGCTCGGCGATCATGATCTGGCCACCCATATCTACCGGACGCATCGCCGGCAGCAGGGAGGGACGCTTACCGAGATCACCGCCTCTCTCTGCCATGCGCTTGGGGTGGCGGTGCGTATCCTCCCCATGAGCGAGGAGCGGGTGATAACAAAGGTCCAGACACCGGCCGGGACCTTCGACTTCCAGGAG
>RFHZ01000729.1 GCA_003696125.1 Nitrospinota bacterium | reverse complement strand
TGCAGGTATTTCCCCTTCTCCGGCAGGGGATAGGGGGGGAGGAGAGGGGTAGGAGGAGGCAGCAGGACCGGTTTTTCATGGCGTCGCATCGGTTGCCCACCATAGTGGGGAGCCCGGTACATCATCAAGCCTTTACTGATCGGTTTTCCTGCCGGGGTCTGGACCATGACGTCCAGGAAAAAGAGATCTCGTCCCCGACGCAGCACCCTGGCCTCGGCCACCACATCCTCATTGATCGCAGCCGAGAGGTACTGAAGGGCCAGATCAACGGTACTCAGAAAGGGATTGGTCTGGAGATCGATACCGGTCCAGGCGGCCAGGGTTCCGGCCAGGAGGATGAGAGAAGCGGTAGCCCCTCCATTAAGTGTCCCTCCAGGATTGGCGTTCTCCTCCTGAAAAGGGAGGGCCACCACTGCCCGTTCATGTTCGACCTCCACCAGTTCTGCCCCGAGAAAGCGGGCAAAGGGAACCTGGGTAAACCGATCCTTGGCCTGTGCGCTGTACATGCTCCTCCTTTCTATCCTTTACCGGGGAGTATGGGCTTCCCTGGAGAGGCCCTATCCTCCCGCTAACTCCACAAATCTCTCCTCTCACCAAGATCCGTTATTTTTGCCCTCATACCGTATCCTGTTTTCCCGGAAAAGTCAAACCACCTCACCTTGTCTTCACCGGGGAGGTATGCTACACTTGAGGAGCAAATTAGGAATAGCTAGAGGTCCTGACACAACCATGCGTCTTCCCCTGAGCATCCGCAGTAAACTCAGCCTGATTTTGGTACTGACCACGCTTTTCGTGACGATAATCTGCCTGGGAATCACGTCATGGCTCCTCGCCGACTTCTGGGATCGGGAAGTGGTGCGTGAACTTCACCGGGCAGAGCAGGCCGCCCAGATGATCCTCAGGCTCCGGCAAGAGGCAGCGCAAAGCGAGGCAGAAGTCCTGGCCCTGCGCCTGGATGTGATGCGAGCAATCATGAAGAGCAACCGCAAGCGGCTGCTGCAGATTACGCGCCGGTTCATGCAGGAGCGGAGTCTGGACTATATCGTGGTCACCGATGCTGCCGGTACCGTCCTGGCCCGCGCCCATGCCCCCCAGCAATATGGAGACAACCTGAGGACCCGTACCGCCTTTGCCCAATCCCTGCAAGGCCAGAAGGTCATGACCATTCTGAATCTCCCCTCCCGGCCGTTACTACTTGCCGGCGGTGCGCCGGTCCTGGAACGTGTGCCCCCCTATCGTCTCCTCGGCGCCATCGTCACCGGGTACGCCCTCGATAACACCTTTGTAGAGGGATTGAAAGCCACCATCGGCGAGGAGGTATCGATCATCATCGCAGGCAGGCGGCGGTACACGACTCTACCAGCGATAGATACCGTGGCGGTTATCCCTGGGGAGAAGACCCCGTACTCCACGACGGTGGACAGGCAGAGGTATCGAGCCGTGTACTCCCCCTTGCCGGGGAGCACAGCTACCGGCAGGCAGGCAGGTTACCTGGAGATCGCCCGACCAGAGAAGGTTATCGCTACCATTTTCTCCCGCCTGGTGACCACGATAGAAGTGGGAGTGGGAGCAGCTGGAATACTGATCCTGGGTTTGGCCCTCTGGCTAGGGTCCCGCTTTACCCGAGGCCTGGCCGAGCTGACTCTGGCCGCCCAGGCCTTTGGTGGAGGAAACTTTGCACAGCGGGTGGCCATACGTAGTGGTGACGAAGTCGAAACCCTGGGCAATACCTTCAATCAGATGGCCGAGAGGATCCAGCAGGCGCAGAGAAAGCTGCTCACCCATGCAGAGCGCCTGCAGGTACAACGAGAGATCGATCGAGCCATCCTGGCCATCCGACCCCCTGAAGAAATTGCCCGGACGGCCCTGCATCTCATCCGGCAACTGGTACCGTATCGCCGTGCCAGCGTGGTCCAGTTCGACTTTCGGGCCCAGGAGGTCAGATGGCTGGCCGTTGTCCTCCCAGAAGGAGAAACCCGCCTGCCGGCCGGAATGCGACTCCCCATGCAGGAGTACGGGGTCGAGGAGGACCTCCGGCAGGGGGAGGTCAAGCTGGTCCCGGATATCCAGACCCTCGCCTCTCCTCCTCTGGTAGACCAGGTCTTACTGACCGAGGGGATCCGCTCTTACGTCACGGTACCCCTTGTCGTCCAGGGGGAACTCATCGGCTCCCTCAACCTGGGAGCAGAGGAATCGCAGGCCTTTACCGAGGAGCAGGTAGATATCCTGCGCAAGATAGCCGATTCCCTGGCCATCGCCATCGAGCAGTCCCGGCTGAGTGGGGAAAACGAACAGCGGCTCCAGGAACTGATGGCTGTCCACCAGGCCGGTCAACACCTCCAGCAACTCTACACTCCAGAGAGGCTATCCCAGGAGATCATCCGCGTCTTAGAAGATACGCTGGGCTACGAATACGGGGCGGTGCTCCTGATCGAGGAAGGGAGTGACCGGCTCCTCCCCTTTGCCCTCAGCGAGCAGGGGAAAGGCCCTGATTTCGTCGAAGCGGACAAGGCCTATGTGGCCTCCCATCCCCTCCGGGTAGGGGTCGGCATCACCGGCTGGGTAGCACAGAGCGGGAAGAGTGTTCGTGTGGGTGATGTGCGCAAGGACCCGCGTTACTATGCGATGCGAGAGGAGATCCGCTCCGAACTCTGTGTCCCTCTGCGACTCGGAGACAGGGTCATAGGGGTGGTAAACGTGGAGACTCCCCGACTCAACGCATATACCGAAACAGATCAGCGTGTGCTGGAGACCGTGGCAAGCCAGATTGCGGTCGCCATCCAGAACGCCCGGCTCTACGAGCAGGTACAGCGTCATGCTGCCGAAATGGAGCAACAGGTGATCGAGCGGACCCGGGCTCTGGCCGCTTCAGAACTCCGTTACCGCCAACTGGTCGAGAGCCCGCTGGTCGGCATCTGGCAGGCAGATGCCGGGGGACGGTTTGTCTTCATCAACCAGCGTCTCGCCGAGATGAGCGGGTATGCACCGGAAGAGGTGATCGGCAAGATGAACATGCTGGACCCTATCGCTCCGGAACAGCGTCCCTGGCTAATGGAACGCATGCAGCAGCGGAGAAGAGGAGAACTCCTTCCCGACATCGTGGAGG
>RFHZ01000728.1 GCA_003696125.1 Nitrospinota bacterium | reverse complement strand
TCCGCATTGACCCGGCACAGGGATGCTCCTGTAGACCAGATCTGGCCTGGCTATATGGAGGGGGAGGAATCAGCGGAGGCGCTCCAATAGTGCGAGTAACCGTGGATCTCCCCCGGCCGGAGGACGCCAGTCTACATGGATGACCGGAACCCCGAGGGTTTGCAAGGGGGTGGCAAACAGTTCCAATCCCAGGTTGATCACGCGAGGCCCTTCGGCAAGCAGGGCAGGGAGATGAGCAGGGACAGGAGGAGGGGGACCTGCATCGCTTACCGGCATGGTGGGGCCGGGGGATGCTTCTTCTCCTGTCGCGGCTCCCAGGGCCAGGAGGGCGAGACGAACCGCCTGCGCGTTGCTCTCGGCCAGAATCAGGCCGGAGTCTTGCAAGACCTGGTACTGTTCCTCGTATCCCTGGGGATCCTCACGGGTACGGCAGACCGTGGCAATGCCGATCAGGTGATGTCCGGCCCTGTGGGCTATGGCCTGGGCCTCCTGCCAGGCCTCTGCCAGCGCCGTACCCGGAGCCGGATGCGCTCCCCAACCGAGCAGCACATCACAGAGCACCACGGCCACATCTGGCTGTTGGGCTACGGCCAGCAGGTGTTGTCGTCGTATCGCCGGGTCGATCATCGGGTGGGGCCGGCCTGTGGTAAACTCTTCCGCTCCCAAATCGAGGACGATGTGTCCCTCGGGGGGAGAGGCCAGGGAATGATCCAGATTCGATTGCACCGTTCCCAGGGCTCGTCGTAACAGCCAGAGCGCTTCGTAGGCGAGAGTCCCGCCGCAGTACAGCGCCCGGATCGATCGCTGGGCAGGTTGCAGCCTTGCCCGGGATTCCTCGATCACCACTCTCAAGGGTGATGAGAGGGGAGGAGTATTAGGCAGCGGTTCTCCCCGGGCCAGGGCGCCGGCAACCTGGGCTGCCTCTTCCAGGGTCGATACCGGATAGAGGGGTGGGGACAGGTGATGACGTGTCTGATTCCCTAAGAAGGCGATGACGCAGGGTTTCCCGATCTGAGCCGCATCTTGCAGGAGAGAGGCGGCCACAGCCGGAGCCGGTGGCTTGGAGATCAACACCAGCACCTCTGTCTCTCTGTCCTGACCCAGGGTTTGTAGAGCTGCCCGCATGCTCTGACCCCCGATCCGTTGATGCAGATCACGTCCTCCCACACCGATGGCCTGCGATATTCCGATCCCCTGGTGTGACAAAAGGCAGATCACCTGCTGCAGTCCGGTTCCGGAAGCGGAGACGAGTCCCACCGGTCCTCGCGCTACCTGATGGGCAAATCCCAGCGGTACCCCGCGTATTATGGCTGTCCCACAGTCGGGACCCATCACCAGCACCCCCTGTTGTGCCGCCAGGCGTTTCAACTCCTCCTCTGTGTCCAGATCCACATGATCGCTGAAGAGGAAGACATGGAGCCCGTGTCGTATCGCCTTGCTCGCCTCGTAGCGTGCGTACTGGCCCGGGATGGAGATGGAGACGAGATTGGCCTCCGGCATACGCCGTAAAGCTGCTTCCAGGGTGCGGGGAGGCGCTTCCTGGATTCTCCCCCTCTCTTCCCGGGTACGCAGGCGTCTCAAGGCTTCCTGTAAGGCCTCGGTAGCCGCCGAGGGGGTAGTGGCCCGGACACAGAGGAGCAGGTCGTTTGCCGTGGCCTTCTCCCCCTCTGGGGTGAGGAGATGAGCCTCCTGGAGCAGGGTCTTGTTCTGAGGGGTGCCCATCATCACCGCTGCCCGCTGGACACCAGGGAAGCTTTCCAGGGCCTGGGCGACCTGCATGAGCACCACGGAATCGTAATAGGTGCCCGGCAGGATGGTACACTGTCGATACATGACCTCGTCCTCGCTTGTTTGCCCTTTGTCTTCTGTGCACGATCTCCCTTAGCCTAAGCCGGTGGGAGGGGAAAGTCAAGTCGATCTGCCAACAGGTATTCTCAACAGATGCCCCGAGACGCCCCCAGCGACTTTCATCTTGAAGAAAACGTATCATGAGCAGGAGATCCCCGTAGATATTTCTCGTTGACAGGAGAGACGGTTGTGCTATGGTTTACCCAGAAACCGGCTAAGTAACTATTACTAACCCTTTTGCACTTTGAGCCATCTTAAGGCCATGCGTGACCGGAAGAGCTTTTTACCGCCGAGCACGCAGAGAACGCCGGGATACATAAGCAAAAATACTCTGCGCCCTCGGCGTCCTCGGCGGTGTAGGCCTGTGGACAGCGCTAAGTTCGTGAGACAAAAAAGTGTTCAAACTGTTAGTCATACTTGCTTAGAGATTTTGCAGGAGTGTGCCCAGAGGGTAACGCTGAGGGGAAGAAGGGATGTATGAAGCGATGAAGCGCAGTATCTATCTATGGGGGGTGTTTTGGGGTGTGCTCTGGCTGGGACTACAGGGCTGTACCCCGCTCCAGTGGCAGCGCTACACCCTGGCCGGGAGAGAGGCCTTCCGGCAGGGACGCTATGTAGAGGCAGAGCGATTGTTTCTGGTCGCCTTGCAGGAGGCGGAAAACCTTGAGCTCCCCAATACCCGGATCATCCTGACCCTCAACGACCTGGCCCGGCTCTACCATGTACAGGGGAGATATGGCCAGGCAGAGACCCTCTTGCAGCGGGCGTTGCGCCTGAGCGAGGAACTGGAGCCCAAGAGCCTGCATGTCGTGATGACCCTGAATAACCTGGCCGGACTCTACTACACGCAGGGGAGATATGGGGAAGCCGAAAACCTCCTTACCCGTGCCCTTGCCATCGGGCAGGCGTTAGACAAGATGGACCATCCCGAACTGGTAACGACGCAGAGGAATCTGAGGCTGGTGGCCCAGGCACAGCAGAAGGGAAAAGAGACCGCATCCGTTGCAGGCGAGTTGTCTGAGTCGCAAGAGACGGGTCCTGGACCTCCCGCCTCCAGGAGGTCGAAACAGGTGGAGATTATCGTGTCCTACCAGGAACCGACGGTGCGCCGGGATGGTTCACCGTTGACCGATCTGAGTAAGACTACCATCTACTATGATAACGGCAACGGACCGGTCAAGGCGGCAGAGGTGCCGGCGACAACAGGAAAAGGGGGAGGAACGGTGGTGCAGACCATCCTTCTCCCTTTTGTGCCTGACACACCGGTAACACTCTGGGTAACGGCGACAGATAGTCGAGGACAGGAGTCAGAAGCAGCAGAGAAGATCGTGCTCTCACCCGAGGAGTTGCGGTCCAGGCTCTCTCCTTAGCAGTCCTCCCCGGTGTTGGGCAGGAAGGAGTTGACAGCACGGGCCTGAGTCGGTATAGAATGCGGGTAACAGGGTGTGAAGTGTCTCTGAGGTGTAAGAATTATGGCAAGGGGTGTACAGCTATGAACAAAGATGATGTTCTCCGCGCGGTAAGGGAAAACGATGTCCAGCTTGTGCGTTTCTTGTACTGCGATAATGTGGGAGTGATTCGCGGCAAGGCCACGCATGTGCATGCACTTGCCTCCCGTATGGATAGTGGAATCGGGTTGACCGTGGCCATGCAGTCGTTCGCTACGCTCGAACACATTGCCCCTCAAGGCTCTTTTGGACCGGTAGGTGAGATTCGGCTGGTGCCGGATCCTGATACCTTTGTGCTCCTGCCCTATGTTCCCCGCTGCGCTGCCATGCTCACCGATATGGTCAAACTCGACCGCCAACCCTGGGAGGCCTGTCCCCGCTCCTTTCTCAAACGGATGGTGGAAAGAGCCCGTACCGAAGCCGGGCTCACCCTGCAGGCGGCTTTTGAAAACGAATTCACCCTGGCGATCCAGAATGAGGAGAGCTTCCAGCCGCTTGATAAGAGCCTCTGCTTCAGCTCTATCGGCATGGATGAGGCGGCAGATTACATCTCTGATCTGATCGATGCACTGGCCCAGCAGAATATCCAGGTCGAGCAGTACTATGCGGAACTCGGTCCCGGACAGCAGGAGATGTCGATCTCCCATGCCGACCCGCTGCGAGCCGCGGATAACCAGTTGATCTTCCGGGACACTGCCCGGGGGGTGGCCAAGAGACATGGACTCATCGCCTCCTTTGCCCCCAAACCCTTCCCGATGCAGGCCGGTAATGGCTGTCATATCCATTTCAGTGCCTGGGATACCGCTGGAGAGAAAAATCTCTTCTACGATCCACACGATCCCTACCTGCTCAGCGAGACCGCCTACCATTTTATCGGGGGCATCCTGACTCATCTCCCCGCCCTGCTCGCCCTGACCACACCGAGTGTCAACTCGTATCGCCGTCTGCAACCCCGTTTCTGGAGTTCGGCCTTTACCTGCTATGGACCGGATAACCGGGAAGCAGCGGTGCGGATCGTCTCGGGTGTCTGGGGTCAGGAACCCACCTCGATCCACCTCGAGTTGAAATCGTCTGATGCGAGCCAGAATCCTTATATCGGTTTGGGAGGACTGATTGCGGCAGGCCTTGACGGTCTGGCCAAACGGATTCACCCTGGGGAGCCGATGCTTGTAGATCCGGCAACGCTCAGTGAAGCGGAACGAGTCCAGAGAGGGGTAAAGAGATTTCCTACAACCCTTGAAGAGGCGGTAGACAATCTGGAGAGGGATGAGGTGCTGTGTGAAGCCATGGGGGAGGTTCTGGCCCGGGAGTATATCGCGGTAAAACGGGCGGATTGGGCCGATTTTGAGGAACAGGGAGAAGCCTTCGAAATCGAGCATCACTTCTATCGCTACTGAGAGGCACCGGGCAAAGGAGGGGAAAAGAGGTGTCGATCGATCTGCAGGGGATTCCGATCATCGATCATCACTGTCATCCCTTTTTCCGTCCAGATCCGGCGCTTGAGGTGGACCATTTCCTGAAGATCTTTACGGAGAGTGATTCCCCAGAGATCCTGCATCATCATGTTCCCCATACCCTGTACTATCGGCGTGCCATGCGGTACCTGGCCGAGTTTTTCCGGTGTGAACCGACGCTGGAAGATGTGCTCGAGGCCAGGAAACAATACGAAGAAGCAGAGCTGCTCTCACGCCTCATCACCGACGCCGGTATCGAAGTCCTGCTCCTCGACACCGGTTTTCCTCCTGCTGCCTATACTCCTGGTGAATTAGCCTCTCTGCTCCCCTGTCAGGTAGGCCAGATCCTCCGCCTGGAAAAGCTGGCCGGGGAGTTGTTGCCGGTTACGGCCTCCTTTGCCGAGCTGGAGCAGCGGATGCTCCAGGAGGTCAGGCAGTTTGCCAAGGCAGGAGGGATGGCCTTAAAGAGCATCATCGCCTATCGCTCAGGACTGGGGGTGGTCGCTCCTGAGCCGGAGGCAGTGGAGCGGGCGTTTGAGCAACTGCGGAGGACTGCGAGGGGGGAGGAGGTGCGCATCACGGCGAAACCGCTGCTGGATGCCCTGCTGCTCAGCGTCTTGGAACTCAACCGGGAGGTCGGTCTGCCGGTGCAGTTCCATACCGGATTCGGTGATCGGGATATCGATCTTTTGCAGGCCAATCCTCTTCTTTTGAAAACCCTTTTTCAGGAACGCCAATTCAGGGAATTCCCCATCATCCTCCTGCATGCCGGTTATCCCTATGTCCGCGAGGCCGGGTACCTGGTGAACACCTACCCCAACCTCTACGTCGATGTCTCGCTGAGCATCCCCCTGATCCATGGTAGGGGAGTCGTCCTGTTTCACGAACTCCTTGAACTGGCCCCTTCCACCAAGATCCTGTACGCCTCTGATGGGCATTCCTTCCCGGAATTTCACTGGTTAGGCGCCAGGTTTGTTCGCGCCCTTCTCTCCCAGGTCCTTTCCGAGTACCGGGAAGCCGGGGTGCTGGAGGAGAGGGAAGCCTATCAGATCGGGGAGCAGATCCTCTGGCGCAATGCGCAGGAGGTTTACAGGGTCAGCCCTTGACTTTTGACTCCGGCCACGATGGCCCAGGTTTGCAGGAACATCAACTCCTCCTCCTGCCAGAAGGGAGACATACCGGTCGATCTGGGAGCGCCGTTGATCTCCGCGATCAACTCTCCCAGGATGACCCGCCGAGTTTCGATATCCGGGTTGGTGAGGTCGAGCCAGGTCAC
>RFHZ01000727.1 GCA_003696125.1 Nitrospinota bacterium | reverse complement strand
TTAAAGGTTCTGGTTTATTTCGAGTACAGTTCCACGACCAACTGCTCGTTGATCGGGATAGTGATGCTCTCCCGATCCGGCAGGGCATGGACGATGCCCCGGAAGTTCGGCTTATCCAGCTCGAGCCAGGGGGGAATCCCCCGCTGCTCCACCGCCTCCAGGGCATTCAGGATAGGCACCAGGTTACGGCTCTTCTCTTTGACCTCGATCACATCCCCTGGGTTCACCAGGTAGGAGGGGATGTTTACCTTCCGTCCATTTACCAGGAAGTGCGAATGACGGACCAGTTGCCTGGCCTGCGCCCGTGAGGTGGCAAACCCGAGCCGATGCACCACATTGTCCAGGCGTCGTTCAAGGAGGATCAACAACTGCTCACCGGTGATCCCTTTTACCCGCTCGGCCCGATCAAAGTAGTTGCGGAACTGTCGTTCCAAGATCCCATAAATCCGTTTTACCTTTTGCTTCTCACGGAGCTGCAAACCGTACTCGGTCGGTTTGGGCCGGCGCTGCCCATGTTCACCCGGAGCGTAGTTGCGCCGTGAGATAGCACATTTCTCTCCCAAACACCGCTCTCCCTTTAAGAAGAGCTTCATATTCTCTCTCCGGCATAATCGACACACCGAACCTCGATATCTGGCCAAGGCTTTCTCTCTCCTTCTCCTTAAAAAGTTACACTCTGCGTCGTTTGGGAGGACGGCAACCGTTATGAGGGATAGGGGTCACGTCCCTGATCATGCTGATCTCCAATCCTACCGCCTGCAACGAACGGATGGCCGACTCTCGTCCTGCCCCGGGACCTTTCACATAGACCTCGATCTTGCGCATCCCCTGGTCCATCGCCTTGCGGGCCGCGGCCTCTGCGGCCATCTGCGCAGCAAAGGGGGTGCTCTTCCGTGATCCCTTAAACCCCTGGCTCCCGGCGCTGGCCCAGGCGATCACGTTGCCGGCAGGATCGGTGATCGTCACGATGGTATTGTTAAACGTGGACTGAATATGGGCAATCCCTTCCGGTACGTTCTTCTTCTCTCGTCTGCGTTTCCCTGCGTACCGTCTTCCTCGTGCCATTTTTCCTCCCTACTTTGCTTTCTTCCTGGCTCCCACGGTTCGTCGCGGCCCCTTCCGGGTCCGGGCATTGGTCCGGGTCCGCTGTCCCCGGACCGGTAACCCCCGCCTGTGGCGTAATCCTCGATAACACCCGATATCCATCAACCGTTTCAGGTGGGTGGACACCTCGCGTCTGAGGTCTCCTTCGATGACATAATTCCGTTCCAGGATCTCTCTAATCTTGCTTATCTCCTGTTCACTCAGGTCCTTGACCCGCGTCTGGGGATCGATCTGGGCCTGGGCCACGATCTTCTGGGCAGAAGGGCGTCCGATACCATAGATATAGGTCAGTGCCACCTCAACGCGCTTATCCGACGGGATATCAACGCCAGCGATGCGTGCCATCTTCCTCCCTCCCTAGCCTTGCCGTTGCTTATGCCGTGGATTCTTACAAATGACCCGCACGACCCCCCTGCGGCGAATCACCTTACACTTCTCACAGCGACGTTTTACCGAGGCTTGTACTTTCATCCCTCTTCTCCTTGTGTCTTCCTCTCTTTCTCCTTGACAGGAGCGCTATTTGTAGCGGTAAGTAATACGGCCACGCGTCAGATCGTACGGAGAGAGCTCTACTTTGACCTTATCCCCGGGCAAAATACGGATGAAATGCATGCGCATCTTTCCCGAGATGTGGGCTAACACCCGATGTCCGTTCTCGAGCTCGACCCGGAACATGGCATTGGGTAGAGCCTCGACAACCGTTCCTTCAACCTCTATTGCCTCTTCCTTTTCCATAGGCACCCATCCTCATCACCCCTTGGGGGCTTACCCAAGAGGAGAAAAGCTCACCCCTTTTCCCTCTTTCCGGACAACGCCGCTTCTCCCTGGGGGAGAGGAAGGCAAGGCACCTGCTTCCGCCTGTCTTCCCCTCCTGGCCTAACACGAGTCTAAACAGGTTAAGATCTCCGCCCCGTTTTCGGTCAGGGCAACGGTATGCTCAAAATGTGCTGACCGCTTCCGGTCAACGGTTACCACCGTCCACTGGTCTTCGAGGACTTCGACCTCGCTGCTCCCGATGTTCACCATCGGTTCAATGGCCAGCACCATGCCTGGTCGTAGTTTCGGCCCTCTCCCCGGTGGACCAAAATTGGGGACCTGGGGCTCTTCGTGCAGGGAGGTCCCGATACCGTGTCCGACAAAGACGCGCACCACGTTGTACCCGTGCTCCTCCACGTACTGCTGGATGGCATGGGAAACATCGGAGAGGAAGTTTCCCTCCTTGACCTGGGCTATACCCACCCGCAGCGCCTCTTCTGTCACCCGCAGCAACCGCTCCCCTTCTGGATCGATCTTTCCCACACCCACGGTAATCGCGGAATCACCATAGTAGCCATCGTAGAGGACACCGAGATCGATGCTCAAGAGGTCGCCTGAGCGCAACTTCCGCTTGGCCGAAGGGATACCATGGACCACCTCCTCGTTGATCGAGGTGCAGATCGAAGCCGGAAAGCCTCGATAGCCCTTAAAGGCCGGTATGGCTCCTCGCTGGCGAATCTTCTTTTCGGCCAGGCGATCCAGCTCCAGGGTAGTGATTCCCGGTCGGACCGCCGCTTTTAACTCCTGCAGGATCTCCGCCACCATCCGGTTGCTGACCCGCATCTTCTCGATTTCGTCTTTCGATTTGAGAATAATCATCTAGGGTATATCCCCCATCGCCTGACAGATTCGACGAAAGACCTCTTCTTTGCTCCCCAGGCCGTCGATCTCTCGTAAGAGACCTCGCTGCCGGTAGTAGGCCTTGAGAGGTGCGGTCTGCTCGGTATAAACCGCCAGACGCTGTTTGACCGTCTCGGGCCGGTCATCCTCCCGCTGCACCAATTGCGTGCCGCAGCGGTCACAGACCCCCGGGTGGCGGGGAGGATGCCTCTCCTGGTGGTAGATCTCTTCACACTGCGGGCAGGTCCATCGGCCCGAGAGCCGTCGTATCAGTTCCTCTTCCGGCACCTCGATACTCACCACCGCATCGAGCGGGGTATGCAGAGCCGTCAAGACCTGTTCCAGGGCATCTGCCTGGACAACGGTTCGAGGGAAACCGTCCAGAATATAGCCCTGAAGGCAATCAGGGGCGGCCAGTCGTTCCCGGACCACGCCGATGATGATCTCATCCGGGACCAGTTGACCGGCCTGCATGTACTTCTGTGCCTCTTTGCCCAGCCGGGTCTCTTCGCGCACGGCACGGCGCAGCATGTCACCGGTGGCAATCTGAGGCACCTGGAACTTTTGCTGTAACAACTCCCCTTGCGTCCCTTTTCCCGCGCCTGGTGGACCTAGCAGAATGATACGCACCCCTGCTCCCTCTTAACGTCGTCCGCGGATACGTCCCTTCTTGATGAAGCTCTCATAGTGTCGCATGACCAGGTGTGACTCGATCTGCTGCATGGTATCCATGGCCACACCCACCACGATCAGCAACCCGGTACCGCCAAAGAAGAACGGCACATTGAAGTAGCGGACCAGATAGGTCGGCATCACCACGATGATGGAGAGATAGATGGCCCCGGCAAAGGTCAGGCGTGTCAACACCCGGTCGATGTACTCTGCCGTCCGCTTTCCCGGTCGAATCCCCGGTACAAACCCCCCGTACTTCTTCATGTTGTCGGCCACATCCACCGGATTGAAGATGATGGCGGTATAGAAGTAACAGAAGAAAACGATCAAGGCCACCTCTACCAGGGTATGCAGCAGGGTACCAGGGGTCAGGTTATCCGCGATCGCCTGCATCCAGGGATGGGAAATGAAGTTGGCTATCGTGGCCGGGAAGAGGATGATGGAGGAGGCGAAGATAGGGGGGATAACCCCAGAGGTATTGACCTTCAGGGGGAGGTGGGTGCTCTGCCCCCCGTACACCCGCCGGCCCACCACCCGCTTGGCGTATTGGATCGGGATGCGACGATGGCCTGACTCCATAAACACGATCCCCCCGACGACCACCACCATCATGGCGATGAGGAGCAGCATGACAAAGGGTTGGAGTTCCCCGCTCTGCATCAAGCGCCAGGTGTTGAGGCCTGCCGAGGGCATGCCGGCAACGATACCGGCAAAGATGATGAGGGAAATCCCGTTGCCGATTCCACGCTCGGTGATCTGTTCTCCCAGCCACATCAGAAAGGCGGTACCCGCGGTTAGGGTCAATACGGTCATCAGGCGAAATCCCCATCCCGGATGCGGTACCACCAGCGCACCGGTCGGGCTCTGCATGTTCTCCAGGCCAAAGGAGATCCCCAGCGCCTGGATGCTGCTCAGGATGACCGTCCCGTACCGGGTATACTGGGTGATCTTCTTTCGTCCCTGCTCCCCCTCCTTCTTGAGCTTTTCCAGATAGGGGACCACCACGGTGAGGAGCTCCAGGATGATGGAGGCGCTGATATAGGGCATGATCCCGAGGGCAAAGACCGTTAACCGCCGGAGAGCTCCGCCTGAGAACATATCGAAGAAGCTCAGCAGGGTCCCCTGCGTATTGGAGAAGAAACTGGCCAGGGCCTGTCCATCGATACCAGGGGTGGGGATATGGGTTCCGATGCGATACACCCCCAGGAGGGCGAGGGTAAAGAGGATACGTCTCTTAAGTTCCGGAATCTTAAAAGCGTTTTGGAATCCCTCTATCACGCGATCACCTCTACCTTTCCACCGGCAGCCACGATCTTGGCCGCTGCCGATTCGCTAAATTTATGAGCGCGCACGATCAGGGGCTTGGTAAGCTCTCCATCCCCCAGGATCTTGACCCGATGCCGGTCCTTTTTCCGCACCAGCCCCTGCTCCCAGAGGAGGTCAGGGGTTACCTCGGTCCCCTGGTCAAAGCGGTTCAAGTCTTCCACGTTCAGGATAGCGTACTCCCGGCGGGAGAAGTTATGAAACCCCTTCTTGGGCAGCCGACGCTGTAAGGGCATCTGTCCGCCTTCAAAACCGGGATGCACCTTGCCGCCCGAGCGGGCTTTCTGTCCCTTGTGGCCTCGGCCGGCGGTCTTTCCCAAACCGGAGCCAGGCCCTCTCCCCACCCGCTTCTTCTGCTTCTTCGCTCCCTGGGGAGGCCTTAGCTCGTGGAGTTTCACGCTTCTCTCCGGCTGAAGCGTCGGCTCACTCATGCGACTCCCTCCTCCTCCTCTCGTTCCACTTTCACCAGATGTCTCACCCGATGAATCATCCCCCAGATATCGGGTCGATCCGGGCGAATCACCGTTTTATGGAGCCTGGTCAAGCCCAGCCCACGCAGAATAAGCTTCTGCTTATGGGGACGGCCAATCCCGCTATGTACCAACGTGATCCGTAATCGTCCTGCCATGGCTCTATTCCTCTCCCGCTTCTTCTTCCTCTTTCTCACGCCACCCCAGCTCCGCAAGGCTTTTCCCTCGCATCCGGGCAATCTGCTGCGGGCTGCGCAGTTGCTGTAGTCCTTGCAGAGTCGCCTTGACCATGTTATGGGGGTTATTCGAGCCCAACGATTTGGTCAGGATATCGGCGATCCCCGCCACTTCCATAATGGCCCGCACCGGTCCCCCGGCAATGACCCCGGTCCCTTTGGAGGCCGGTTTCAGCAACACCCGTCCCGCCCCATAATGTCCGATCACCTCGTGCGGGATGGTGGTCCCGTGCAAGGGGATGGTGATCAGGCTCTTCTTCGCCTTTTCAATCCCTTTACGAATCGCTTCCGGCACCTCATGTGCCTTTCCTTTACCGACGCCAACCCGTCCGGCCCGGTCACCGACCACGACCAGAGCACTGAAGCTGAAACGCCGTCCCCCTTTTACGACTTTGGCCACGCGGTTGATGTGGACAATCTTATCGACCAGTTCAGTGG
>RFHZ01000072.1 GCA_003696125.1 Nitrospinota bacterium | reverse complement strand
CCAGGGGCCACGAATTTGCAGGCGTTACTCAACAGGTTGAGGACCACCTGCAGGAGGGTAGTGTAATGAGCCAGCACCACCGGCAGCGGCTCCTCAATCGTCACCCGGGCATTCCGGGCTGGACTTTCTTCCTGCAGTTGGGCCAGCGCTTCCTGCACAACCCTTCTCAAATCGACTCGAGTCACATGTATCTCGACCTGGTTGAGCCGGCTGTAGGTGAGCAGGTCCTGGATGAGGGTATCCATCCGCTCTCCTGCCTCCACGATGCGGCGGGCGTACTCCTGGCCCATGGCGTCCAGGTGATCCGCGTAATCCTCCAGAAGCACCTGGGCAAAGCCCTGCATGGCACGCAGGGGAGCCCGCAGATCGTGTGAGACCGAGTAGACGAACTCCTCCAGATCTGCGGTACGCTCGGCCACCCGCTGCTCCAGCTCTGCGGCCTGGCGCTGCAGCGCCTCCTGCAGTTGCGCCTGCCGGATAGACGCCTGCACCCGGTCGGTGATATCGATCAGGGTGCCGAGGATGGCCGGCTGTCCCTGATAAGTGATGCGACGTCCAAAGACCTCGCAATAAATCGTCGAGCCATCCTTGCGCACCCCTCGCAAGGTGTAGCGCTCTGCCTCGACCTCCCCGCTCAGGCGTTTACGGACTCTTTCCATGACCAGGGGGTGATCGTCCGGATGGGTGAGATCGAGCGGGGTGAGCCGTTCCATCACCTCCTCTGGTCGATAGCCAAAGATGCGGGCCAGCGCCTCATTGACATAGAGGAAACGGTCGGTGAAGAGGTAGACCCCGACCAGGGACTGCTCGACCAGGGCCCGGAACATTTCTTCACTGCGCCGTGCCAGCTCCAGCGACTGCTCCCGCAGGCGCAGGAAGGTGGAGAGCCGGGTGTGGAGTTCGGCCTTGCTAACAGGGAGCCGGATCACATCATCAAACCCGGCCTCCAGCCAGGGAGCAACCGGAGTGGTGGGGGAGGTGGCGACGAGCAGGGGCAGGAAGATCGCTTCCGAGCGATTTTTTAAGCCGAGAAGGACTTCCCGGTATCGCCAGGCCGCCACTTCGTCTGCCAGGATCAGGCTCACGTCATCCCAATGCTCCGGCTGGACCCTATTCAGCCTTGGCGCACGTACCCGGTATCCCCCTTCCACCAGAAAATCGACCAGCAGTTGTCGATCGGGTGCATGGGAGAAGAGGAGCCCAATGGTATGGATATGGGTACTCACTCTTTCTCCTTATCTACAAGGAATACTCCTCTCTGCCGGGAGAGGACACGGCAGGAGAAGCGGTTTGAAGCGACCTCCCCGTCTACCTGGCTCTTACCGGGATACCGGTGAGCACCCCGTGTAACCCTTCCAGCTTTTCCCCTACCTGCACTCCCTCGACCGTGATCCGTATTTCACGCAACTCCGGCTGGAAGTTTCCCAGCCGTTTCTTCAGGCAGCCGATGACCCGGATGACCCGGCCTTCCACCTCGGCGTAGCGCAGTAGAATGGCATTGTCTACCAGGTAACTGATCCCCAGCTCACTCAGTACCAGATCACCGGTGATATGCTCCACCTCGTTGATCAGGAAGATGCTGACTCCCTGCCGATGGCAGTAGGCCACCAGGTTCTGGAGATGCGCGGTGAGCACACCGAACTGCTCCATGGCCAGGCCATAGCCGCGCAGGCTATCCAGCATCACCACCTGCCGTCCCTCCTCCACCTGCTTGCGGATGTGCATCAGGAACTCATCCGGGTAGAGCTGCAGCGGATTGACATGGAGGAGGGAGAGGGTCCCGCTTGCCAGCAGGTCATCTATCGGCATACCCAGGCCCTGAGATCTCGCCAGAATAGAGGCCACCGGTTCCTCGAAGGTATACAGCACCACACGCTTACCGGCACGAGCCGCCGTGATCAGGAAATGCAGGCCCAGGCTGCTCTTCCCCACACCGGTCGGACCGCTGATGATGGTCGACGTACCCGATTCCAGTCCACCCCCCAGCAGGAGATCCAGTGGGGGAAGGCCTGAGGAGAGACACTCCCCGCCAGGTCGGGCTAAACCGGGCTCTTCGATATGATGGGGAAAGACGACGAGTCCCTGCTCGGTGAAGCGCATGGGATGCAGGCCGGACATGAAATCTGATCCCCGTAGCTTCTCCACCTGCACGCTGCGCAGGCCGATGACCCGGCCGGGAGAGATCTCCTGGCGGAGACGAATGATGCCGTCCACGGCCAGGGCCACGGATGCTTCCCTGTCCAGCTCGGTCGGCTCAAAGATGAGTAGTGTGGTACATCCCTGTCGATTGAGGAAACGCACCAGGTGGAGCATCTGCTTCCGGAACTGGTACTCGTCGGTAGAGAGGTAGCGGAGCTGGGTGGCCGAATCGATCACCACCCGTTGCGGCCGTTTTTCCCGCACCGCCTGGTAGATGGTCTGCCAGAGCGGTCCCTGCTCCACCTCACTGGGAGGAAAGACATGATATTCCCCTGCTACGGAGGCCTCGGGTTCACCGCTGGGGGCCAGGTCGAGGAGATCGAGATCGGACAGGGTCCAGCCGAATCCGGCTATATTGAGCGTAATCTCTTCGGCAGGCTCGGCCAGGGTGATAT